>JBDSLQ010000414.1:0-12039 GCA_039916285.1 Caldimonas sp. | reverse complement strand
GGAGCGCCGGCGCCGCCGATCGCAATAGGCCATCACCCGAACGTGGCGATCCGCTCCCGGCACGAGCCCAACATGCGCGCGCAGGTTTCGCGGCTTGCGGCTCCGATCGACGCAAGCTCGGGAGGGGCAGCCACATCGACCGCTGCGTGCAGTCGCTCGAGAACGTCGTCGATCGCCTGGTTCGCGAGCGATGCCCGCAGGCTTGCCGTGCTCGCTAAAGACTGGAAGTCCGAGCGGCGCAAGCGGTCGTCCTTGCCGTTCAGCTTCAGGGCCATGCGGTCGTTCGCCAGCCTTGGAAAGACCCGCGTCGTCACCGAATCGTAGAGCGGCGCAAGGCGGACCGAGCTGAACTGCCTGCTGCCGGGCCTGGCTTCCTTGAGCAGCGCCATGTTCTTGAGATGCATGTCGCCGTCGGCGACAAGCCACGCGAACAGCGCGCGCCGTAGGAGGGTCAGGAGGTCGCCCTCCGGCGAAGTCGACAGGGGTCGCATCGCGCGTGCAACCTGTTCCATGGTGGCGTCGTACTTCGACGCGGGGGGCAGGTCGAGGACCGAGCACAGGTCTTCCATCGCGATCAGCCGGTCGTCGCCGATGCCTTGGCGGATGTCGAAGCGTTCGACGATCAAGGCGGGCGGCATGTCGTCCGGCATGACGACGAGCGCGAACGCGGGGACATCGAAGCCCGCGGCCCGACCGAGGGCGAGAGCCGTCCACTCCACCAGCGGCAACGCCTCGAACCCGCCGGCCCCGGCCGGCTTGAGGATGTGGGTGAATGGCGTGCCGGTGCTGGGCGACAAGCTGCCCTCTGCATCGAGGTACATCGGGGCCTTGACCTGAACGCCGGAAAGGCGCGGCGTATCCGCCCGCTTGTAGATCCGCGCCAGGTTCTGTTCGAAGGTTGCACCCAGCTCGCTGCGGCCGGGCCCGGCGTAGCGGCCAGTGAACAGACCGTTCGTGGTGAACTGATCGAGGCGAGCGGCGAAGATGTCGAGCGGCAGATCGCTCGAGCCTTCCGCGCGCTCGACGATCGTGATGTTCGACATGTATCGCTTGCCCGAGCGCAGGGTCGTTCGTTCGTCCCGGTTGTGGAGCACTGTCTCGAGCCAGCCCTCGGGCAGTAGCGAGACGACGAATGGCGGAAGCCTTCCGGGCGTGGTCTGACGAACGAGAGGGGGATGGGCCGCTTCGCCAGGCGTCCATTTCCACTCGAAGCCGTCGTGCACCAGATGACCGATGGGCAATGCGTGCCACGCGACAGTGAGGTCGAGCACGGCCTGGTTGCGAGCCGGAATCGCCGTCGTGTTGCGGAGCAGGAACCGTTCGGCCCCTTCGCCTTCCCGGTACCACTCGTTCTCGCGCGCCAGCGCCCACACGGCGTCGCTCGCGAGTTTCGGGCTGCCGTACTCCGCAACCAGGCGGGCGGCGATGGATTCGCGCATGCCGGTGTCGATCGAGGCGGCATGCTCGCTGCGAAGGCGAAACGCTTCGAGGAAGCGCTGCCGCATCGATGAGACGTCGACGGGGAACTGGCCGAGGCTGTCCTCGACGATGGCGGAGCCAAGGGAAGGGCTCTTGGGAGCGACGTTCTGGATGATCTCCAATGCCCGGATGCGAGTGCGTTGCGCGCGCCGCCCGCTCAGGAAGAGCCGGCCGTCGCGGGACGGGGCGAGCTGGACGGCGCTGGCGGCTGAGAGATGGGCCTTCGGATACAGGTAGTGGGCAATGCGCACAGCGTGGGCGAGGACCACCGTGTCGATGTCGTCCGAGGCATCGACGTAGATGCCGCGCATGAGCTGGACGAGCTTTCCGGTTGAAGCGGAATAGTGGCTTCGGGCCTTGTCGATCGTCTCGCCGACGAGGTGCAGAGTCATCTTTTAACTTACTCGGTTCTCAGATGCGCAAAGGTATCAAAAGGGAGGCTGAATGTCAACTATCTCTCATTTGAGATACGAGATAGTTGAATGGGGGTGGACGAAGCGTAGGAGCTGAAGGTGCCCAACGTCGCCGAGCGCTGGAAAGGCCCTGGAGGCCAGGCGTGGTTCAGGCGGCCGCGGCGTGCAGCTTTACGCCGAGCGCGCGTGCCACCTTCAGCACGGTTGCCAAGCTCGGGTTGCCGTCGGCGCTGAGCGCGCGGTACAGGCTCTCGCGGCTAAGCCCGGCGTCCTTGGCCACTTGAGTCATGCCCTTGGCGCGGGCGATGTTGCCGAGCGCGATGGCGATGCCGGCCGCATCCTCGGGCGCCTCGTCGAGCCAGGCATCGAGATAGGCGGCCATTTCGTCCGGCGTACGGAGATGCTCCGCCGTGTCGTAGGGCGTGGTCCGGGTCTTCGTCGCCTTCTTCGCTGCAGCTTTCATCGTCACAACTCCGAAAATTCCCGCGCCAGCCGGGTGGCTGCCGCGATGTCCTTCTGCTGCGTCGACTTGTCGCCGCCGGCCAGCAGGAGGAGCAGCGTCGAACTGCGCAGTGCGTAGGAGACGCGATAGCCCGGGCCGACATCGATCTTGAGCTCCGACACCCCGCCGGCGAGCTGGCGGTGCTGCCCCGGGTTGCCGCCGGTCAGCCAATCGATGCGCACCAGCACGCGGGCCCTACCGGCGCGATCCTTGAGCCCGTCGAGCCATTGCCGGAACGTGTCGGTCTGCTCGACGCGCATGGCTCATTGTAGCCTATAGGCTACGTCAGTCAAGTGGGCGACTCTTGTCCGAAACTTGTATACAGACTGCCTCGACGCGGACTTTTGTCACGCGATAAACGCCGCCTGATGGTGCGTTTCGAGCCCGCCTCCGCGGCTCTCGACCAGCGGTAGCCCTGCGCTGATCGGCGGTTGGCCCGCCGCCTCAAGCGCCTTGGGGTTCCTCCGAAAACAGGACGAGGAACAAGTCATGAACGACTCGGCGAAAACACGCGGCTTCACTTTGGTGGAAGTCATCATCACGGTGGCCATCGTGGCCATCCTGGCGGCAGTGGCCCTGCCCACGTATCGCGAGCACGTGCGCAAGTCACGGCGCGCCGAGGCGCAGGCCTACCTGATGGCGGTGGCCTCGCGGCAGCAGCAGTTCCTGCTCGACACGCGCGGCTACGCGGCGACGCTGACGACGGTCGGGCTCGCGGCGCCGGCCAACGTCGCCGCCGCCTACGACCTCGCCGTCGCCGCCGCCGCCGGCCCGCCGCCGACCTTCCGCATCTCTGCGGTCCCCAAGGCGACCACCGACCAGACCTACGAGCGCTGCGGCACGCTGGCGATCGATCAGAACGGCGCCAAGAGCGCCGCCTACGCTTCCTGCTGGTAGACGGCCATGCACGCCCGCGCCGCTTTGCCTCGACCGACCCGGCGGTGCCGTGCCGCCGTCCGCGGCTTCACGATGGTCGAGCTGCTGACCGTGATGTCGATCGTGGTGATCATCCTCGGCGTCATGGCGCCGTCGTTCACCGAGTTCCTCGCGGCGCAGCAGGCCAAGGGCCTCTCGTACGACCTCACCGGCGACCTGATGCTGGCGCGCAACGAGGCGCTCAAGCGCAACGGCAGCGTTCGCATCTCGCGCGGCGGGGCTGACTGGTCGCAGGGATGGTCGGTCATCTCCGTCAACGACGGCGAATCGCTCAGCACGCGCAACCGGGCGGGACAATCGGTCACGATCACCGGCGCCCCGGCGACGATTACCTTCGACTTCAACGGCCGCGTCTCGTCGCCGACCGCCTCCGTCCGCATCACGATCAGCAGCTCGTCGAGCAGCCGCTGCGTGCAGCTCGACCCCTCGGGGCGCGCCCGCGCCGTGCACGGGGCCTGCGCGTGAGAGGCGCGCGGGCATCCACCCTGCGTGCCGCGGCGGGGCAGCGCGGCGCGCTCCTCATCGAGGTGCTGGTCGCGATCCTGATCTGCGCGTTCGGCCTGCTCGGCTTCGCCGGCATGCAGGCCCGCGCGACCTCCTCGGAATTCGAAGGCTTCCAGCGCAGCCAGGCGCTGGTGCTGGTCGAGGACATGGTGAGCCGCATGAACGCCAACCGCGCCAACGCCGCCAACTACGTGACGGCCGGTCTCGTCGGCGACGGGCCGCTGGAAGACTGCACCGGACTCGCCGGCGCCCCCCTCGACCTGTGCGAATGGGCCAACCTGATCCGCGGCAGCGCCGAGCGGCGCGGCGGCGCCGGAGTGGGCGCGATGATCGCTGCGCGCGGCTGTATCACGCGGCCGGCGACGAGCACCGACCGCTACACGGTGTCGGTGGCATGGCAGGGGATCCTGCCGACCGCCGGCGCGGCCAGCCCTTGCGGTGCCGGCGACGCCACGTTCCCGACCGAAACGCTCAGGCGCGCGGCAGCCTCCACCTTGTGCATCGCGCTCCTGCGCGACGCCGCCGTGGCGCCGGTCGTGCCGCGCTGCTGACGAGCCCGCCATGCGGCCGACCTTCACCCCCCTTTCGCCGATGCGGGGCGGCCAGCGCGGCGTGACGCTCGTCGAGCTGATGGTCGGCCTGACCCTGGGCCTGGTCATCACCGCCGCGATGCTGCTGCTGTTCGCGAACGCGTCGGCGCGCGGCCAGGATGTCGCCCGCGCCGGGATGCAGATCGAGAACGGCCGCTACGTCGCCGAGATGCTGCGCGAGGACCTCCGCCTGGCCGGCTTCTACGGCGAAATGTCGGTCGCCGGCGCCCTCTACACCCAGCCCGATCCCTGCAGCGTCGCGCCGGGGGGCTGGGGCGGCACGCCGCTGACGCTGCCGACCCCTGTCCAGGGCTACACCCCCGCCGACGTGCTCGGCTGCCTCGCCAACCGCAAGGCCGGCACGGACGCGCTCGCCGTCCGCCGCGTCGGCATCCAGGCGATCGATCCCGCGACCCTGCTCGGCGCCAACTCGCAGTTCCACGTGCAGTACTCGTTCTGCGTGCTTGACGTCATCACGCCGCGCCTCGTCTTCAGCAACGACCGCACGGCCTTCACCCTGCGCAACCGGGCCTGCGCCGGCCCCAACATCGTCAGGCCCTACGTCTCGCGGATCTACTACGTCGCCGACTGCAACATCTGCGACGGCGCAGGCGACGGGGTGCCGACGCTCAAGCGCATCGATCTGGTCGGCACGACGCTGACGACGACGGCGCTCGCCGAGGGCATCGACACGCTGCGTGTCGAATACGGCTTCGACATCGACGGCGACGGCAGCCCCGACACCCACCTCGCGACGATCGGCGCGCTCGGGCCGACGGCATCGTGGTCGAACGTCGTCTCCCTGAAGGTGCACTTCGTCACCCGTTCGCTGGAAAAAGCCACCGGCGCCAACCTCGCCACCGCGCAGGAGTTCGATCTCGGCGGGACCGCAGTCATCACCACCGTCGCCGACGGCTTCACGCGCCGCGCCTACAGCAGCGCGGTCCGCCTGATCAACCCGAGCTCGGTGCGGGAAGCGCAATGAGGCGCGCCTCCCGATCGCGCGAGCAACGCGGCGCCACCTTGATCGTCGCGCTCATCCTGCTGGTCGCGCTGGCGATGCTGAGCCTGTGGTCCTTCAACGCCGGCACCATGAACCTTCGCGTCGTCGGCAACAGCCAGGCGCGCCAGGAGGTCGTGGCGGCGGCGCAGGCGGCGACCGAGCTGACGCTCAGCACCCCCCTCTTCACCCAGGACCCGCTCGCAGTTGCCGCCGGCCCGATCCCCATCGACATCGATGGCGATGCCGTCCCCGACTACATCGCCCGCCTGATGCCGGCGCCGAGCTGCTACCGGGTTCGCGTTCTGAAGGTCAACGAGCTCGATCCGGCGTCCGCCAGCGACCGAGCCTGCCTCGGCTCGAGCATGGCGCTGAATCCGGGAATCGAAACCGCGGGCGCGGCGCCGGCCACCGGCGATTCGCTCTGCGCGGACAGCGAATGGAACCTTCGCTCCGTGGTGGCCGATCAGCGCAGCCGCGCCACCGCCGCGGTCAACCAGGGAGTCGCGGTTCGCACGCTCACGACCGACACCGCCAGCGCCTGTCCTTGAAATCACCGGAGAGACGCACATGCGACCCCTTGCCAACCCCAACCGACTGATCGCCTTGGCGCTCGGCTTCGCTCTTTGCACGATGGCGGCGCCGACGCTCGCCGAGGACATCGACATCTACGCCAGCCCGAACATCGCGGGCGACGTGCCGAACGTGCTGTTCATCCTCGACAACTCGGCCAACTGGTCGGCGGACATTCCGGCCGCCAACTGCTACTACAGGGACGGCGGCGTCGACACGGCGGTCGGGCCGAAAGCGACCGCGCCGGACCAGGAGCAGGGCAAGAAGGCCGCGATCGAGAAGTGCGCGCTCTACAACCTGGTCGACGCGCTGCCGGTCGCCACCAGTGGCGGTCCCAACGGCGACGCGCTGTTCCGGATCGGCATCATGCTGCTCAACGAGTCGCCCGACAGCGGCGCCTACCCGCGCAAGGCCTTCACCGCGCTGACGAGCAACAACAAGGTTGCGCTGAAGGCGCTCATCAAGGGGCTGTCGATCAGTACCGACAAGGGGTCGAACGCCGACTTCTCGAAGGCGATGTACGAGGCCTACCTCTATTTCAAGGGAATGGCGCCCTACCAAGGCGCGGTGGCACCCAAGCGGGACAACGCCGCCTTCACCGGCGGCCGCTACAACAGCCCCGTGGGCGCTTCCTGCTCGCGCAACTACGTGATCTTCGTCGCCAACGGCTCGCCCGAGAGCTCGGAAAACAACAACTCGCTCGCCCTGCTGCGCGCGGCCGGTGGCAACACCTCGCAGCTCAGCTACCCGACCGCGATCGTCAATAACACCGACCAGGCGAACTGGATGGACGAGTACGCGCGCTTCCTGCGCAGCGCCGACGTCAGCAGCAGCGACGGCTCGCAGGGAATCATCACCCACACGGTGGCCGTCACCGGCGCTCCCTCCGACGGCCTCTATCCCAACTTCATTCGGGCGGTCGCCAGCCAGGGCGGCGGCACGTTCCGCAGCGCCAGCAACGCCGACACCCTTCTCAGGTCGCTGCTCGAGGTGTTCAACGAGATCCAGGCGGTCAACAGCGTCTTCGCGTCGGCGAGCCTGCCAGTCTCGGTCAACGCCCGCGGCACCTACCTCAACCAGGTCTTCATGGGAATGTTCAGGCCCGACGGCGACGCCAAGCCGCGCTGGCGCGGCAACCTCAAGCAGTACCAGTTCGGTCTCGACGCGCTCGGCAAGCTCTCGCTCGTCGACGCCACTGGCACCCCGGCGGTCAGCGCGTCGACCGGCTTCATCAGTCCCAACGCGGTGTCGATGTGGACCGCGCCGAGCACGTTCTGGAGCAACCAGCTGCTCGGCACGCCGCTCTCGAACAGCGATTCGCCCGACGGCGAGGTGGTCGAGAAGGGCGCGGCGGCGCAGCGCCTGCGCACGACCTTCGCGACCGGCCAGACCTCGCGAAACGTGCTGACGTGCACCGTCTGCGCAGCGGGGCCGCTCGGCACGACCGACCTGACGCGCTTCAAGACCGCCAACGCGCTGATCACCGATGCCATGCTCGGCGTCAGCGGCAGCACCGCGCGCGCCGCGCTGATCGACTGGGTGCGCGGCAGCGACAACGCCGGCGACGAGCTCGGCCCGACGACGACGCCGGTGACCACGGTGCGCCCCTCAATCCACGGCGACGTGCTCCATTCGCGTCCGGCGGTGGTGAACTACGGCGGCACGACCGGCGTCGTCGTCTTCTACGGCGCCAACGACGGCATGCTGCACGCCGTCAACGGCAACTCGAGCGGCAGCGGCGCCGGCGAGGAGCTGTGGAGCTTCGTGCCGCCGGAGATGTACGGCAAGCTCAATCGCCTGCGCATCAACACGCCGGAAGTGCGCATGCCCAGCACGCCATCGAGCTCGACGGCGACGCCGCGCGACTACTTCATCGACGGCCCGATCGGCGTCTACCAGCGCTTCTCGGCTGCCGGCGCCGTCGAGCAGGCGATCATCTTCGTCGCCATGCGCCGCGGCGGGCGGCTGCTGTACGCCTTCGACGTCACCACGCCGACGGCGCCGGCGCTGCTCTGGAAGAAGACCAGCGCAGACCTGGGCGCGCTCGCCCAGTCGTGGTCGGAGCCGAGGGTGGCGCGCATCAAGGGCAGCCTGAACCCGGTGCTGGTGCTCGGCGCCGGCTACGACGCCGCCGCCGAAGACGCCGGCTCGGCGGGGACGACGACGATGGGCAACGCCATCTTTGTGCTCGACGCTGTCACGGGCGCCCTGCTGAAGAGCTTCCCGACGACGCGCAGCGTGCCGGCCGACGTGTCGCTGATCGACTCCGACTTCGACGGCTACATCGACCGCGCCTACGCCGTCGACCTCGCCGGCATGGTGTACCGCATCGACTTCGAGGTGGGAACCGCCACTGCGCCGGCGGCGTGGACGAAATACACGCTCGCCGACCTGTCGGGCGGCACCGGCACGGGGCGCAAGTTCTTCTTCGGGCCCGACGTGATCGTGACGCGTTCGTTCACGGCGCTGATGCTCGGCTCGGGCGATCGCGAGAAACCGCTGCTGTCGTCGACGCGTGATCACTTCTTCGAGCTCTTCGACCGCAATCTCGGCAAGGGCGCTCCCGGCACGTATGCCGCCACGACCTTCGCCGACCTGGTGGCGGCGGGAGCGGTTTCCAACACCGCAGGCGCCGGCTGCTATGTCGAGCTCGCGGAAGGCGAGAAGGTGGTCAACGCGGCGACCTCGATCGGCGGCTTCTCGTTCTTCGGCACCAATCGGCCCTTGACCGGCGCCGCGGCGGCCCTCAGCTGCAGCGCGAACCTGGGCGTCGCCAGAACTTACTCGATGCCGCTCTTCTGCGTCACGCCGACCGGCAGCACGCTCGCCGGCGGCGGCCTGCCGCCGACCCCGGTGTCCGGCGTCGTCAGCATCGGCAGCGGCGCCAGCGCGAAGAAGGTCGTCTTCGTCATCGGCGCGCCCAACCCGAAGAACTCGGGCATCGAAGGCTCGCGCGTCAACCCGCTGATCAAGGTGCCGCGCAGCCGCATCTACTGGTACCAGGAGGTCAATCGCTGATCAGGCGCGACGCCGCGCGCATTCACAGATCTTTACCCCTCGGCCAAGCTGGCCTCACCGCGCACCGCCACCATCATCGCCATCCCCCGATCGTCGGGGAAGGAGCAACGAGATGAAGAAGGCAGTGGCAGTCGCGGCATCGGCACCGGACGCACGGCGCGTGCGGGTGGTGATGGTCGGCATGTTGATGGCGGCCCTCGCTGCTCTCAGCCTGTCGGCGTCCGCGCAACCGGCGCAGCCGCCGGCGATGGGCGAGCGCAACTGGGGCGGGATGCACCACGGCATGGGTGGCGGGATGCACCATGGCATGGGCGGCATGCACGGCGGCATGGGTCCCGGCATGATGTTCCGCGGCTCGCCCGAGCGCATGGGCCGGATGATCGATCACCTGCTCGACGGCCTCAACGCCAGCGAGGCCCAGCGCAGCCAGATCAAGCAGCTCGCCAGCGCCGCCGCCACCGACCTGAAGGCGCAGGCCGAGGTTGGCCGCGGCCTGCGCCAGCGGGCGATGCAGGCCTTCACCGCGCCGACGGTCGACGCCGCCGCCGCCGAGCAGGTGCGCCAGCAGATGCTCCAGCAGCACGACCAGACGAGTCGGCGCATGACGCAGGCGATGCTCGACGTCGCCCGGGTGCTGACGCCCGAGCAGCGTGCCCGCCTCGGCGAGCGCATGCGCGACCGCCAGGCGCGCAGGGAAGATCGCATGAAGCGAATGGAGTCGATGCGAGAAGCGCCGCCACCGCGCCGATAATCGAATGCCGCCCGATGGCGGCATTCGCCCTGAGCGAAGCGAAGGATCTCGCCGGAAGGCGCAGGGATCCTTCGCTTCGCTCAGGATGCCAGCACCACGATGACGCCACGCCTCCTTCTCGTCGACGACGACAGCCGCCTCGCCTCGATGGTCGGCGAATACCTCGGCCGCGCCGGCTTCGAGGTCGAGACGGCGGGCTCGCTCGCCGGCGGCCGCGACCTGCTCGCCGCCAACAGCTACGACGCGCTGGTGCTCGACCTGATGCTGCCCGACGGCGACGGCCTCGATCTCTGCCGCGAGCTGCGCAGCGCGAGCCGGACGCGCCAGCTGCCGCTGCTCATGCTCACCGCGCGCGGCGAGCCGATGGACCGCATCGTCGGCCTCGAGCTCGGCGCTGACGACTACCTTCCCAAGCCGTTCGAGCCGCGCGAGCTGCTCGCCCGCGTCAAGGCGCTGCTGCGCCGCGTTTCGCCGCAGGCGAGCGGCGACGACGTTCTGCGCTTCGGTCGGCTCGAGGTCGACCTCGGCGCGCGGACTGCGCGCCTGGACGGCAAGACCTGCGATCTCACCGGCCACCAGTTCGATCTTCTCGTCGTCCTCGCCCAGAGCCCGGGCCGCGTGCTGTCGCGCGACCAGATCATGGACGCGCTGAAGGGCCACCCGCTCGAGGCGTTCGACCGCTCGATCGACGTCCACATCTCGCGCATCCGCGCCGTCATCGAGGACGATCCGAAGGCGCCGCGCCGCGTCCTCACCGTGCGCGGCGCCGGCTACGTGTTCGCGCGCAAGCAGGACGCCGACGAGTAGATGAGGCCCCCGGGCTTGCGGCTTCGCCGCAGCGCTACCCCCCGGGGGAGCCACGGCCGGGCTTGGGATCGGCCCGGCGCCCGGCCGGTCGTGCCGAACCCCCAGTCGCACTCCTGGCGAGCATGAAGAGCCTCTATCTGCGCATCTACGCCACCGTCGTGGTGGTGCTGCTCCTGTTCGCGCTCGTGACCGGCTGGATCGTCGAGAGCCATCTCGCCGACGAGCGCGTCCGCAACGAGCAGGCGGCGAGCGATCGCCTCGGCGCGTGGGCCGAGCTGCTCGGCAATTCGCTGCCGCGTAGCGACGAGCCGGTCGAGGTACAGCTCGCGTCGCTGCGCGACTGGTCGCAGCGCCTGCGCGTTCCGCTCGCGCTCGACGACGCGCAAGGGCGGCGCATCGGCGCTTCCGAATCGTTCGAGCGGCGCCTCGTCGACGGCATCCGGCCGTTCTCGTTCAAGCTCGACGACAACCGCACCGTCTGGACCATGCGCCCCGGGATGCGCCAGGGCGGTCTGCGCGCCGGACCGCCCGGCGAGGGGCGCCGGTCGGAGGGCGGGGAGCGGCTCGGGCGCGGAGCGACGCAGTGGCCGCTCTTCATCCCCGGCCTGCCGCGCGGCGCCGGGCTCGCGATCGTCCTCGTCCTCCTCTTCCTCGCGATCGCCGCCGGCGCCTACCCGGTCGTGCGCCGCCTGACGCGCCGCCTCGAGGCGCTGAAGCAGGGCGTCGACCAGTTCGGCGCCGGCGCGCTCGATCACCGCGTCGCGATCTCCGGCGCCGACGAGGTCGCTGCGGTCGCGACGAGCTTCAACGTCGCCGCGGCGCGCATCGAGGCGCTCGTCAAGTCGCACCGCTCGCTGCTCGCCAACGCCAGCCACGAGCTGCGTTCGCCACTCGCCCGGATGAAGATGGCGGTGTCGATGCTCGCCGGGGCGTCGCCGGCGCAAAGAGAGACGCTGAAGGCCGAGATCGACAAGAACGTCGCCGAGCTGGACGGGCTGGTCGAGGAAGTGCTGCTCGCGAGCCGGCTCGACGTCGTCGAGAACGCGCTCCACCGCGACGACGTCGATCTCCTCGCCCTCGCCGCCGAAGAGGCATCGCGCGTCGGCGCCCACGTCGAGGCCGCCGGCCGGATCCACGTCACGGGCGACGAGAGGCTGCTGCGGCGCGCCGTCCGAAACCTGCTCGAGAACGCGCAGCGCTACGGCGGCGGCGCGGTCGAGATCGTCCTCGGCCGTGTCGACGTGCGCGGGATCGCGCGGGTCGTGCTCGAAGTCCGCGACCGCGGCCCCGGGGTTCCCGAGGCGATGCGCGAGCGCATCTTCGAGCCGTTCTTTCGCCTGCCCGGTCACGCTGAGCAGGGCGGTGGCGTCGGCCTCGGCCTCAGCCTGGTCAAGCAGATCGCCGAGCGTCACGGCGGGCGCGTGCGCTGCGCGGCGAGGGCGGGCGGCGGGAGCTGCTTCGTTCTC
>JBDSLQ010000413.1:0-2561 GCA_039916285.1 Caldimonas sp. | reverse complement strand
CAGACGCCGACGACGATCGCGAGCGCGACGAGCAGCCGGTGCCGCGCCACGAAGCGAACACCCTGCTTCAGGTCGGCCCAGAACTGGCGCGCCGGTGTGCTGCCCGCGGGCAACTCGCGGCGGGGCTCATCGATGTGGATGCCGCGCAGGATCGCCGCCGAGACCGTCACCATCACGGCGTCGACGAGCAACGCCAGCGGCGCGCCGACGACCTTGATCAACGCGCCGGCCAGCCCTGGCCCGGCCACCTCTGCTCCCGACGAGGCGAGCGCGTTCTTGGCGTGCGCCTCGACGAGCCGGTCGCGCGCCACCACCTGGGTGAGGACGATCTGCGATGCGCTGCCGGCGATCGTGTAGACCGTGCCGATGACGAACCCGCAGACGTACAGCCAGCCGATCGAGAGCCAGCCGGCCCACCAGGCGAGCGGCACGCTGGCGACGACGCCGCCGATGGTCAGCTCGCCGGCGATGTAGATCGGCAGCTTGCGAACGCGGTCGAGCCAGACGCCGACCGGCAGCGAGAACAGCACGAAGGGCAGCAGCTCCATGGCGGTGAGCAGGCCCATCTGCGTCGGGCTGGCGTGCAGCAGCACCACCGCCGTCAGCGGCAAGGCGAGCATCGTCACTTGCCCGCCGACCGAGCTGATCAGGATCGACGTCCACAGGCGCCGGTAGGCGAGGTCGCGCAGGAGGTCGTGCGCGGGCAATGCGGGCAGCAGGCGCCGGGCGGATGCGATCCAGCTTGTCGGTATCGGCAACCACGTGTTCATGGTTCACCCCACTCTTTCTTCTTTCGCGGCGCCCTCTCGTGGAGGGTGCCTGTAGCGGGCCGGAGGGCCCGATGCAGCGAAAAAACGGATGTCGATCGGTTCTTCCGCTGATCCCTCAGCGGCCTTCGATCGAAGAGCTGAGAGTGGCTAGATCGGCGCCGCGCCGTTGCCCGAAATGCGCTGGCCCGCGACACCGGCGACGCCGAGCGCCAGCGACCAGGCGGCGCGGCAGGCGCAGCGGGCGATGGTGAGGCGGGTGGTGTTCATGGCTTGCGAGCTTTCAGTAAGCCGGCATCGTAGCAGCGGGGCCGGGAGAACGGAAGGTGAATATGTCACTCCGTTGCGGCGCACCGACGCGCCATGCGCGCCAGTCACGATCGGTAATCGGCGTTGATCTTGACGTAGTCGTAGCTGAGGTCGCAGGTCCACACCGTCGCCGCGGCGGCGCCGCGGTGGAGGTCGACGCGCACGGTGATCTCGCTCTGCTTCATGACGCGCTGGCCGTCCTCCTCGCGGTAGCTGGCGAGCCGCCCGCCACCGGCGACGACCGGGACGTCGTCGAGGAACAGGTCGATCCGCGTCTGGTCGAGATCGGCGACGCCGGCATAGCCGACTGCCGCCAGGATGCGGCCGAGATTCGGATCGCTCGCAAAAAATGCCGTCTTTACGAGCGGCGAATGGCTGATCGCGAACGCGACCAAGCGGCACTCGGCGACGCTGGCGCCGCCTTCGACGCGCACGGTGATGAACTTGGTGGCGCCTTCGCCGTCGCGGACGATCGCCTGCGCCAGCCGGCGCGAGACCTCGACCACGGCGTCGCGCAGCGTCCGGCCTTCGGCGCTCGCCAGGTCGCGCACCGGCGCGTTGCCGGCGCGGTGCGTGGCGATGAGAACGAACGAGTCGTTGGTCGAGGTATCGCCGTCGATCGTGATGCAGTTGAACGACTCGTCGGCGGCCTCCTGGACGAGCCGCTGCATCAGCGACGGATCGATGGCGGCGTCGGTGGCCACGAAACCGAGCATCGTCGCCATGTTCGGATGAATCATGCCGGCACCCTTGCTGATGCCGGTCACGTTGACCGTGCGGCCGCCGAGCTGCACGGTCAGCGATGCGGCCTTGGGAACGGTGTCCGTCGTCATGATCGCCTCGGCGGCGACCGCCCAGTGATCGGGCCGGGCGTCAGCGAGCGCGGCTGGCAGCGCCGTCTCGATCCGTTCGTGCGGCAGCGTTTCCATGATCACGCCGGTGGAGAACGGAAGCACCTGTTCGGGCCGGCAGCCGAGCAGCCCGGCCAGCGCGGCGCAAGTCGAGCGGGCGCGAGCCAAGCCGTCGGCGCCGGTGCCGGCGTTGGCATTGCCGGTGTTGACGAGAATCGCGCGCACGTCGCCGCCCGCCGCCAGGTGCTCGCGGCACAGCTGCACGGGGGCGGCGCAGAAGCGGTTCGCGGTGAAGACCCCTGCGACCGAGGCGCCGGCGTCGAGCGTGACGACCGTGAGATCGCGCCGGTTCGCCTTGCGGATCCCGGCCATCGCGGTGCCGAGGGCGAGGCCGGCGATGGGAGTGGGCTCCCGCCGCGACGGATTGACTAAATTGACTGCCATGGTGTTGATCTCTCCGATGCTGGTGTCGAATCGGCCGATAGCCTTTGCCCCATTGGCGCTGCAGATCCGTCATTCTCAGAGCTGTCGAGTGTGCCCATTTGCAACACGGTTGGGTGTCACGGGTCTGGTGCGAATCATGCATAGACTCCTCACTCGCGACAGCACGATAAACGGCTATAGCTCTCAGGAG
>JBDSLQ010000412.1:0-2529 GCA_039916285.1 Caldimonas sp. | reverse complement strand
TTCACCGATCTTGTGGTTGACGCCGGTGTAGAACAGGATGCGCTCGGTCGTCGTCGTCTTGCCGGCGTCGATGTGGGCCGAGATACCGATGTTCCGGTAGCGCTCGATGGGGGTCTTGCGGGACATGGAAAGCTCCAAATGCGCCCCGCTGGTGTCGGGCCGCCGCGGTTGGCGCGGCCCGATGACGAGCGGGCTGAAGAAAGTTCGGCTCTAGACGACGATCAGAAGCGGAAGTGCGAGAAGGCCTTGTTGGCTTCCGCCATCCGGTGCACCTCGTCGCGCTTCTTCATCGCGCCGCCGCGGCCCTCGACGGCCTCGAGCAGCTCGTTAGCGAGCCGCTGCGCCATCGACTTCTCGCCGCGCTTGCGCGCCGATTCCTTCAGCCAGCGCATCGCCAGGGCGACGCGGCGCACCGGGCGCACCTCAACCGGCACCTGGTAGTTCGCGCCGCCGACCCGGCGCGACTTGACTTCGACCATCGGCTTGATGTTGTTCAAGGCGACGATGAAGATCTCGAGCGGATCCTTCCCGGACTTCTTCTCGACCTGGTCGAGGGCGCCGTAAATGATCCGCTCGGCGACGGCCTTCTTGCCCGACTCCATGATGACGTTCATGAACTTGGACAGATCGACGGAGCCGAACTTGGGATCAGGGAGGATGTCCCGCTTGGGGACTTCGCGACGACGTGGCATTTCACTCTTCCTTTTGCTTCAGTTGGCGCCCGCTTCGCGGAGGCCGGGGCGGCCACAGGACCGCCTACTTACTCGACGGCCCGAAGGCCGCCATGAACCCGAACCCGACACGGCGCCGGCATAGGGTCGAAACTTGGGACCGGAGGGCCCCTGGCTGCGAGAAGGCGGTTAAGCCTTCTTCGGGCGCTTGGCGCCGTATTTGGAGCGCGACTGCTTGCGGTCTTTGACGCCTTGCAGATCGAGCGAGCCGCGGACGATGTGGTAGCGAACGCCCGGCAGATCCTTGACCCGACCGCCGCGAACGAGCACGACGCTGTGCTCCTGCAGGTTGTGGCCTTCGCCGCCGATATAGGAAATGATCTCGAATCCGTTCGTCAGGCGCACCTTGGCGACCTTGCGCAGCGCCGAGTTCGGCTTCTTGGGCGTGGTCGTGTAGACGCGCGTGCAGACGCCGCGACGCTGCGGGCCGCCCTGAAGGGCCGGCGACTTCGACTTGACGGTCTCGGTCTCGCGGCCGTGGCGAACGAGCTGATTGATCGTGGGCATAAAACTCAATTCGTTGCGAGGCGAACGACGCCTCTGAGATCAGACAAGCATGCGGGACGGGCGAGAGGGCCACCGACCGGAGGCGAAGCGAAACCCCTTCGTACCGGACGGATCTTCCCTTGGGCCAGAACCACGCCAGAGCCTCTGAAGCCCGGACGCAGAAAAGCCGATGATTGTATGCCGAGCGGCCAGGGCTCGCAAGGCGCGGGCTCCCAACCAGCCGCGGACGCCGGCGATCCGCAGGCCGCCGAGGAAGCGCTTGCCAGCGTGCTCGCCGCTGCGCGATGATGACGCTTCGCAGCTGTTCGCACGTCATGACCTGTGCCCGATGCCAGGCCGAGATTCCTGCCGGTGCCCGCTTCTGCGCCGCCTGCGGCACGCCTGTCGGCGTCGCCTGCCCGCACTGCCGCACCCCGGTCTTCGGCGGCCAGCGCTTTTGCACCGGCTGCGGCGGCGACGTCGCCGCGGCGGCGCCTGTGTCGGCCACGAGCCCCGCCGACGAAGGCGAGCGGCGCCAGGCCACGGTCATGTTCTGCGACCTCAGCGGCTACACGGCGCTCAACGAGTCCTTCGACCCCGAGGACGTCGAAGCGCTGATGGCCCGCGTCAAGGCGGATGCCAGCGCGGTCATCGAGCGTCACGGCGGGACCGTGAACCAGTTCGTGGGCGACGAGATCATGGCGCTGTTCGGCATCCCGGTCGCACGTCGCGACGACGCCCGCCACGCGGTCGCGGCGGCGCTCGAGTTGCACGGCGTCGTCGACGCGTACCTCGCGACGCTGGCCCCGGCCTTTGCGAATAGCCTCGCGATGCACACCGGGATCGCCACCGGGCTGGTCGTGGCCCGGCGCAGCGACGCGCGCGCCGGCGACTTCGCGCTCACCGGCGACGCCGTCAACACCGCCGCGCGCCTGCGCAGCGCCGCAGCAGCGCACGAGATCGTGGTGAGTGCGACGACGTGGCAGCAGGTGTCCGATGCCTTCGATGCCGACGCCACGACGCCGCTCGCGCTCAAGGGCAAGGACCAGCCGCTCGTCGCCTTCCGCATCCGGGGCGCGCGCCGGGCACCGGCCGGTGATGCGACGGCGCTGGTCGGGCGCGACGAGGAGCTGGGTGACTTCCGCGCCCTCGCCGATGCCTGTGCGCAGCGCCGGCGCAGCCGCGTCGTCATCGTCCGCGGCGACCCCGGCGTCGGCAAGTCGCGCCTCGTCGCCGAGTTCGTCGCCACGGCACGCGACCTCGGCTTCTCCTGCCACGGCGCGACGGTGCTCGACTTCGGCGCCGAGACCGG
>JBDSLQ010000411.1:0-3394 GCA_039916285.1 Caldimonas sp. | reverse complement strand
TCGGCGACGGCGTGTGCGACCTCCCCGGCTGGCTCGGCGCCGGCGTGCCGCTGACGATAGGCTCGGACAGCCAGGCGACTCGCGACTGGCGCGAAGAGCTGCGCCTGCTCGAGTACGGCCAGCGCCTGACGCGGCGCCAGCGCAACATCGCCGCGGCACCCGAGCTCGGCACGCCGTCGAGCGCGGAGCGGCTGGCGGCGCGCATGCTGTCCGGCTGTGCCGCCGCCTCGGGCCAGGCAGCGTGGGGACTCGTCCCCGGCGCGCGCGCCGATGCGCTTGCCGTCGACCGGCGCGCCGATGCGCTGATCGGCGTCGTGCCGGAGCGATCGCTCGATGCCCTCGTCTTCAGCAGCCCGGGAGCGCCCTGGCGCGACGTCATGGTCGCCGGGCGGTGGGTGCTTCGCGACGGCGTGCACCCGGCGGCGGCGGCGATCGCCGCGAGCTTCGCGGCGGCGCTCGGCGATCTCGGCTGAGCCCGGCGCGGCGGCCAGGTCGAACGAAGAAACGCCTACCGGAAACGCGGCTGCTGAACGGTCTTGAGGTCGCCCGGAAGCGAGCCGAGGTAGCCGGCCATCGCCTTGATCTCGGGGTGCGTGAACGGCCGCGCCATGCCCATCATGATCGCGTTGTTGCGGCCGACCAGGGCGTTGTGATCGGTCTGGTAGGCCTTCAACGCGACATAGAGGTAATCGGCGTGCTGGCCGGCCAGCTTCGGGTACGAGGGGTCGATCGGCGAGCTGTAGTTGGGGCCGTGGCAGGACGCGCAGTTGCCCTGGGTGAGCAGCTTCGCGACCTGCGCGGGCGCTTCCTGCGCCGCCCCGGTCGGTGCAGTCGCGGCTCCGCCGAGCTTCGCGTAGTAGGCGGCGACGTCGGCGATGTCCTGGTCCGAGAGGCTGCCGGCGATGGCGCGCATCGTCGGGTGCTTGCGTTCGCCCTTGCGATAGCCGACGAGCGCCGTGGCGATGTACTTCGCGTTCTGGCCCGCGATCATCGGCACCTTGTAGACCTCGGGAAAGCTCGATTGGTAGCGCGGCAGGTTGTGGCAGCCCTCGCACATGGCGATCTTCTTCTCGCCGGCGCCGGCGTCGCCGGACTTGGCGTCCTGCGCCTGGGCGGCCGCGCCGAGCGCCAATGCGAGTGCGACGAGGGCGTTCGCGAACGACGGAACGAGCAACTTCTTCATGGGTGCGAGGGGCAAGTGCGGCGGCGTGCGCAAACCTCGAATTATAGGGGCCCCCTTATACTGAATCGACCCTCTCCCGAGCGCGTTCCATGAAGTTCAAAGGCTCCGAAACCTACGTCGCCACGCCCGACCTGATGCTGGCAGTGAACGCGGCGGCGACGCTCAAGCGGCCCCTGCTCGTCAAGGGCGAGCCTGGTACCGGCAAGACGATGCTGGCCGAGGAAGTCGCCACCGCGCTCGGCATGCCGTTGATGCAGTGGCACATCAAGTCGACGACCAAGGCCCAACAGGGTCTCTACGAATACGACGCCGTCAGCCGCCTGCGCGACAGCCAGCTCGCCGGCGTCGAGGGCAGCGACAGCGGCGAGCGCGTCAAGCGGATCGAGAACTACATCGTGCGCGGCGTTCTCTGGCAGGCGTTCACCGCCGACGAGCCGGTCGTCCTCCTCATTGACGAGATCGACAAGGCCGACATCGAGTTCCCGAACGACCTGCTGCGCGAGATCGACCGGATGGAGTTCTACGTCTACGAGACGCGCGAGCTCGTGAAGGCGAAGCACCGGCCGCTCGTCTTCATCACCTCGAACAACGAGAAGGAGCTGCCCGACGCGTTCTTGCGCCGCTGCTTCTTCCACTACATCAAGGTCCCCGACGCGGAGACGATGAAGCAGATCGTCGGCGTGCACTTCCCGAACCTCAAGAAGGAGTTGCTCGGCGCCGCGCTGAAGAGCTTCTACGACGTGAGGAACCTGCCCGGGCTGAAGAAGAAGCCGAGCACCTCGGAGCTGCTCGACTGGCTGAAACTGATCCTCGCCGAGGACATCCCGCTCGAGGCGCTGCAGAGCAAGGACGACAAGGTCACCGTGCCGCCGCTGGTCGGTGCGCTGCTCAAGAACGAGCAGGACGTTTCCCTGTTCGAGAAGCTCGTCTTCATGCAGCGGCACAACCGCTAGAGCATGCTGCCCGTCGGCCACGTCACCCTCGGCGACGCGCGAATTCGTCTCGAGCCCCTCGGGTTCCAGCACGTCGTGGGCCTGAAACGCGCCGCAGCCGACGGCGAGCTGTGGAAGATCCGCGTCACCAGCGTTCCCGATCCCGACGACACGCGCGGCTACATCGAGCGCGCGCTGCAGGCCTTCGCCGAAGGGCACCGGCTCGCCTTCGCCGTCTTCGACGCGGCGAGCGGCGAGGTGATCGGCTCGTCGAGCTATCACGACATCGTTCCCGCCGTCGATCGGCTCGAGATCGGCTACACCTGGTACGCAAAGAGCCGGCAGCGCACGCACGTCAACGCGAGCGCGAAGATGCTGCTGATGACGCACGCGTTCGAGACGCTGGGCGCCAAGCTGGTCGGCTGGCGCACCGACAACTTCAACTTCGCGAGCCAGCGCGCGATCGAGCGGCTCGGCGCAAGGAAGGACGGCGTCCTGCGCCACCATGCGGTGCGCCGCGACGGCACCATTCGCGACACGGTGATGTACAGCATGGCCGCCGGCGAGTGGCCGGAGGCGAAGGCCGAGCTCGAGGCGCGGCTCGCCCGCGACCCGGCCTGAGCGGACCGAGATGGAGCGCGTCGCCCGCCGTTTTCTGATCGATCGAATCGCCCGTGCCGGCGCCGCCGTGCTCCTGGCGCTGGCGGGAGCGCCACTGCAGGCGATCGAATTGCGGGTGCTCTCGGCGGGCGCCGTCGAGCCCGGCATGCGCCCCGCCCTCGCCGCGTTCGAACGCGAGAGTGGCCACACCGTCCGCATCGACTTCGCGGCCGCCCCGGCCTTGCGCGCTGCGCTGCGCGCGCCGCCGGCGGCCGACGTGATCGTCGTTCCGCAAGGCGTCGTCGACGAGCTGGCCGCGACCGGCGCCGCCGTGCCGGTGCGTGCGCCGATCGGCCGCGTCGGCGTCGGCGTCGCGGTCCGGTCCGGCGTCGCCGCGCCCGACATCGGCAGCGCCGAGAGCCTGCAGGCCGCGCTCGTCGGCGCCGAGCGCGTCGTCTTCAACCGCGCCTCGACCGGCGTCTACGTCGACAGCATGCTGCAGCGGCTCGGCGTCGACGAAGCCGTGCGCGCCAAGTCCGAGCGCCTCGCCGACGGCGCCTCGGTGATGCGGCGCCTCTTGGCGGGAACGTCGACGCGCGAGTTCGGCGTCGGCGCGATGACCGAGATCTCGTTGTTCGCCGATCAGGGGCTGAAGCTGGTCGGCCCGCTGCCTCCATCG
>JBDSLQ010000410.1:0-3118 GCA_039916285.1 Caldimonas sp. | reverse complement strand
TCGCGCGCCGGGTCGAGATCGGCATGGTCGGCATCAACGTGCCGATCCCGGTGCCGATGGCCTGGCACGGCTTCGGCGGCTGGAAGTCGAGCATGTTCGGCGACACCCACGCCTACGGCGAGGAAGGTGTTCGCTTCTACACGCGGCAGAAGTCGGTGATGCAGCGCTGGCCGCAGAGCACGCCCAAGGGCGCCGAGTTCACGATGCCGACGTCGAAGTGACATCGGGCGCCTGCGGCACTCGATGTCATCCCGAGCGTGGCGAAGGATCTCAGCCGCAACTGAACCAGGCCCCGCTCGCAACACCGATTCGCGTCCTTCATCCGAGGGACGAGCCCGCCGAGATTCGACAAGAAGAGGGATGACGCGGGCGTCGCTGCCCCCGACAGTGGCTCATCGACAGCAGCCCCTGGCAGCAGCCCATGAAATCGATCAAACGCCATTCGGTGGCCGGCGCAGCCGCCACGATCTTCCTCGCGGGTGCCCTGCTCGCGGCCTGCGACACGCGGCCGCACGACCACGCCGAGAGCCTGGCCCACGGGTCCACCGGGTCGCACCTCGCGCCCGCACGCGTCGCGGCGGGCTCGACCGCAGCGCCGATCGCCCTTTCGAGCGCCGACAACGGCGGCGAACCGCACGAGCCGGCAACTGAGGAGGTCGCCGACTTCAAGGCGTTCGCGTTGAACGCGCTGCTCGTGCCGCTGCTCGACGACGACGAGCCGCCCCGCTGGGCCGACCCGACCTCGGCCTTCGACTGCAACGACGGCAGCGTCACCCTCGAGGGCGCTCGCCTGGCGCCTCGCGAGCCGGTCCCCGACCCGCCTTTCACCTTGCACTGGCACCTGGTCGACTGCACGCCTCTCGGCACTGCCTTCGATCTGTCGGGCGAGGTCGACGTGGTGGTGCAGCGGCTCGAGGGCGGCGACTACGTTGCCACGGTGCAACCGCGGCGGCTCCTCGTCGAGGCGGGCGCGAAGTCGAGCGTTCTCGACGAGGCCTTCGAGGCGCGCACGCCCCATGGGCGGGTAACGGAGCGCTGAGCCGCCGAGCCAAATCGCCCCGCAGGAGCACGGTATGGAGCTGATCGCCACCCTGGTCTCGTGCGGGCTCGTCTCCGGCTTTCTCGCCGGCTTGCTCGGCATCGGCGGCGGCTTCGTCGTCGTCCCGGCGATGTATCTCGTCCTGCCGCCCTCGGTGGCCCCGGCAGCCTGGCTGCCACAGATGGCGATCGCGACCTCGCTGGCGGCCATGATCCCGACCACCGCGACCGCCCTCTTCGCCCAGGCGCGCCGCGGCGCTGTCGACACCGACTGGTTGCGCCGCCTCGCGCCGGGGGTCTGCATCGGAGCGGTGGCCGGCGCCGTCGTCGCGCCCCACTGCGACGCGGGCTGGGTCGCCGTCCTGTTCACCGCCTACGCGTCCTACTTCGCGGTGCGCTTGCTCCTCGCGCCGCGCGGCATCCGCCTGCCGACGCCGTGGACCCGCTGGCCGTGCTGGATCGTCGCGACGGCCGTCGGCGGCGTCAGCGTGCTGGCAGGTGTGGGCGGCGCCGTCCTCACCGTCCCTTATCTCGAGAGCCGCCAGATCCCGATGACCAGCGCGACGGCGACGTCGAGCGGCGTCGGCTTGATGCTGTCGCTGGTGGCGGTGGCGATCTTCGCCATCGAAGGCACGCTGCGCAGCGGCACGCCGCACCCGCCGCTGGTCTGGTGGCCGGCGGCATCGATCATCGGTGTGAGCGCCATGGTGACGGCACCGTGGGGTGTCCGCGTCGCGCACCGGCTGCCTGTCGACGCGCTGAAGCGGCTGTTCGCGCTGCTCCTCCTGGTCGCCGCGTTCAGCGCGCTCTCGAAGATCCGTTGACAGGAAGGCGCGAGAGCGCGCGCCCCGGCCTCAGGTGCCGATCGGCCCGCCATCGCGACGCCGGATCACGACCGTCGCCGAGCGCGGCCGGCCGACGCCGCCGGGCCACTTCGAGAACTTGCCCGGCTCGGCCGGGTCGCTGCGGTCGCTCGGCGTCTCGCCCGGGTGCTGGACGTTGATGAACATCGTCGTGCCGTCGGGGGTCAGCGTCGCGCCAGTGATCTCGCAGTGGTTCGGGCCGGTCAGAAAGCGGCGAACCTCGCCCGTGCTTCGATCCATCGCCAGCATCTGGTTGCTGCCGATGCGCGCGAACTCGCCCCTGTGCATCTGGGTCGCGTGGGCACCGGTCTGGATCCAGAGCACGCCGCGCGCGTCGAGAACAAGGCCGTCGGGGCAGCCGAAGATGTCGCCGCGGATGTTGCCCTTCGCCTCGGCGCGCGCGTTGGCGGGATCGCCGGCCAGGACGAGCAGGTCCCAGCGCATCGTGCCGGCGTCGAAATCGCCGTCTTCCTTCCAGCGGATGATGCTGCCCATGCTGTTGTCGGCGCGCGGATTGGCGGCGTCGACGCCGGGCTGATCCTTCGCGCCGCGCGAGCTGTTGTTGGTGAGCGTGCAGAAGACCTCGCCGCTGTTCTGATCGACCGCCATCCACTCGGGCCGGTCCATCTTGGTCGCGCCGAGCAGGTCGCCCGCCTGGCGCAACTTGATCACGACCTCGCCCTGATCGGCGAAGCCGTTGGCCGCGGTCAACGGCCCCTGCCCGTGCACGAGCGGCAGCCAGCGGCCGCTGCCGTCGGCGTCGAAGCGGGCGACGAACAGGGTCCCGTGGTCGAGCAGGTCGCGATTGGCCTGCGCCGCGGTGAGGCCGTTGCCTGCCGCGGCGATGCGGTCGCGGCTGACGAACTTGTAGATGTATTCGAAGCGCGCGTCCTCTCCGGAGTAGACGACGACGCGGCCGTCGCGCGTGACCGCGGTCCACGCGCCCTCGTGGACTGAGCGGCCGAGCGCGGTGCGCTTGACCGGCGTGCTCTTCGGGTCCATCGGATCGATCTCGACGATCCAGCCGAAGCGGTTGAACTCGTTCGGATGCCGGGCCGCATCGAAGCGCTCGTCGTGCTCGTTCCAGCGGTAGACCGAGGTCTTGCGCAGGCCCCAGCGCCGCTGGTGCGCACTCGGAGGGCTGTCGCCGAGGGCGAAGTAGTTGGCGAAGTTCTCTTCGCCCGACAGGTAGGTGCCCCAGGGCGTGATGCCGCTGG
>JBDSLQ010000409.1:0-5016 GCA_039916285.1 Caldimonas sp. | reverse complement strand
TACCGACAATGCGTAGGACGATGCCGCGCCACGCGTTCACGGGCTTGATCGGCATGCCGGTTGCCGTCATGCTGCACCACAGCAATTACCCCTCTCCAAGGAGCCCGACCGATGGAACTGGAAGAGTTGAACGGCAAGTACGCCCACCTGCGCAGCGAGCTCGACGCTGCCTATTCGGCACCCGTTTGGGACAGCCATCGCATCAACCGGATCACCGAGGAAATGGCGCCGGTGGAATTGGCGCTGGCGTCCTACGAGTGCGGGCGTTCGATTGAAAGCGGGGACTCACATGTCTGACGAAAGCGTCGAGGGTTATCAGTTCACTCCGATCGTCGAGCCCTGGGGCGATTCCGGCTGGAAGGCCGGCGTGCTGCTGAGCGGCGACGACGCGCGCGGCAACCGCCCCGCGAAGAGCTTGGGCGACCAGCTGTTCTCTTCGCAAGAAGACGCCTGGCAGTTCGCCGAATCGGAGTACGGCTCGCTCGGCCGCGGCTGAGCTATCCCGCCGCCGGGGCGCGCCGCGGCCAGAGGCGGGAC
Organism: Caldimonas sp.; assembly: GCA_039916285.1. Lineage (GTDB taxonomy): Bacteria > Pseudomonadota > Gammaproteobacteria > Burkholderiales > Burkholderiaceae_C > Schlegelella_A. The sequence goes on along the minus strand of JBDSLQ010000409.1, from coordinate 4,479 downwards.
GACACGAGGAAGACGAGCGCGCCGAATCCGAGCGCACCGGCAGCGATGAGCAGCGATGTCGCGAACGCCTCCCCCACGGCGGCGCCGCGACGCAGCAGCACGGCCACCATCGGCGGCCCCGCGGTCTGACCGAGGCTCCACACGGCGGTGACGAGCCCCGTCGTCGCCGCGACCTGTTGCGGGCGGAGCCGGCGCACCTCTTGCAACGCGAAATACGTGATCGCCGCGAACGGCAGGCCGAGCAGAAAGCTGCCGATCGCGAAGCCCGTCTCGGTCGGCGCGACCAGGCCGATGGCGATGGCGACCACCTGCACGAGGTAGCAGCCAGAGAGCACCAGGCGCAGGTCGCCGCTGACGCGAACGCGCGTCGCGAGCAGCGCGCCGAGGATCACGCCGGCGCCGAAGATCGGCCAGAACAGATCGAGCCATGGCGAGCCGGCGGGGAGCGCAGCGCGAGCGATCACGGGCAGGAAAGTGGCGGTGACGATGTAGCCGAAGCCCGAGATGCCGTACGCCAGGGCGAGCGTCGCGACTTCGGCGTGGGGATGCAGCGAGGCGCCATTGCTCGGCGCGGTGGCGGCGCGAGCCGCGGCAGTGCCGCCGGACGCGGCGCCAGCGCCGCCGTGCTGCGGCGCGACCGTCCTGAAGACGCGCCACACCGATGCGCTGAGAGCGAACGCGAGCGCGCCGAAGACGAGCCAGGCAGCGGCCGACGACCCCTGCCACGCGACCATCGCGCTCGCCAAGAGGCCGCTCGCGACGATGCCGGCGCCGGGCCCGGTGAACATCGCGCCGCCGAGCGCAGCCCGGCCGTGCAGCGCGAGCTGCGTCAGGCACCAGCCTGAGCAGAACACGAACACCATCGCGCTGGCGACGCCGGCAAGAAAGCGCAACACCGGCCAGAGGGCGGCGAACGGCAATGCCATCGCCAGCGTGAGGACGGTGGTGCCGGCGAGGCCGATGCGAACCAGCTTCGGCCCGTCGATCGGCGCCGCGTTCGACAGGCGCGACCAGAGCAGCGGCACGAAGGTGCACAGCAGCGCGCCGCTGAGGTAGCCGAGGTAGTTCGCGCTCGCCAGCCAGCTGGCGGCGTGCAGGTCGACGACGCCGTCGTGCAGCATCATCGGCAGGAGCGGCGTGAACGCGAACCGGCCGATCCCCATGGCGACGGCGAGCGCCACCATCCCCGCGGCGGCGACGGCGAATGCGCTCGGTGGCTGGGGCGGCGTGGTCGTCAACGCGGCAGCTCGACGATCTCGACCCAGTTCGGGTTGCGGCCGACCTCCTGGCTGGCGACGAGGGAGAGCTTTCCGCTCTCCTCGTCGATCGAATAGCGGCTCAGGCGATGCGATGCCTGCCCGACGGCGACGAGAAATCGCCCGTCGGGCGAGATCGCGAAGCCGCGCGGCTCGGCTTCGGTGGCCACGGTCTCGATTGGCGCCAGCAGGCCGCGCCCGGCATCGACGGCGAACGACGCGAGCGTGCTCGAGCGGCGCTCGCTGACGTAGAGAAATCGGCCCTCGGGCGTCAGGTGCAAGTCGGCAGCCCACGGCGCGCCGCCGGCGAAGTGCGCCGGCAACGCATGCGCGACCGAGATGCCGGTCAGCGTGCCGGTGGCACGATCGAGCTCGAGGACGTCGATCGTCGCGTCGAGCTCGTTGAGCAAGAAGACGAGCGGCTCGGTCGGATGGAAGACGAAGTGGCGCGGCCCGGCGCCGGCGCGCGAGCGCCAGGCGACGCTGCCGTGGTCGTCGAGGCGGCCGGTCGCCGCGTCGAAGCGCATCTGGCGCACGACGCCGCCGCCGAGGCACGTGACGTAGGCGAAGCGGTTGGCCGGATCGACCTGGATCGCGTGCGCGTTGGCATCGGTGGCGACGATCTGCTGCGCCTCGCCGGCGACGCCGTTGCCGTCGATCGGGCTGACCGAGACCAGGCTCGACCCATACGACGCCGCGAGCAGGAAGCGGCCGCGCGGGTCGGTCGAGATCCAGCACATGCTCGCGGGCAGCGCTGCGCTGCCGACCGGTTCGAGGCCGCCGCTCGCGGGATCGATCGCCAGGCTCAGGACGCGGAACGGCTCGCTGCGGATCGAGGCATAGAGGAAACGCTTGTCGGGGCTGACGGCGAGCGGCATGACCGAGCCACCGGTGGCGAGCCGATCGATCTCGCGCAGCGGCGCGGCGTGGCTCGCGCCGGCGTCGAGAGCGAGGACGGCGATGTCGTGGCTGTCGGCGTTGGCGACGTAGACGACGGTGCGCGCCGGCGTCGCCGACGCTTCGCCGGCCGGCGCGCTCATAGCTCGCGCTTCCCGTCAGGCCCCGAGTGTGTGACCGCACCCAGGTGTGCCGGCCCGACCAGGCGCGCATATTTCTCGAGCACGCCGCTCAGCACCTCGACGGCGCGCGGTTGCCAGGCGGCGCGGCGGCGCGCGATCTCGGCGTCGTCGAGCAGCAGCGAGAGCGTGCAGCGCTCGCCGTCGATGCGGATCGGGTCGCCGTCCCGCACCAGCGCGATCGGCCCGCCGAGCGCCGCCTCGGGGCCGATGTAGCCGACCATCAGGCCGCGCGTCGCGCCCGAGAAGCGGCCGTCGGTGAGGAGCGCGACCTTCTCGCCCATGCCCTGGCCGTAGACGAGCGCGGTGACGCCGAGCATCTCGCGCATCCCCGGGCCACCGCGCGGTCCCTCGTTGCGAATGACGAGGACGTCGCCTTCCGCGTAGGCGCGCGCGGTGACGGCGGCGAAGGCGTCTTCCTCGCACTCGAAGACGCGCGCCGGGCCTGCGAAGACGCTCGACGTCAATCCGGCGATCTTGATCAGCGCGCCGTCGGGCGCGAGGTTGCCTTTCAGGACGACGACGCCGCCGGTCGCATGCAGCGCCTTCGCTGCATCGCGGACGACCTCGCCGTCTGGCTGCGGCGCGCTCGCCAGCTCCTCGGCGAGCGTGCGGCCCGAGAGCGCGAGCGTGTCGCCGTGGAGGTGGCCGGCGTCGAGCAGCGCCTTCAGCACCGGTGCGACGCCGCCGACCCGGTGCAGGTCGAGGGCGAGGAAACGCCCGCCCGGCTGCAGGTCGGCGATCAGCGGCGTTCGCGCGAACACCGCGGCGACGTCGTCGAGCGTGAAGCGGATGCCGGCCTCGTGGGCGATCGCCGGCAGGTGCAGGCCGGCGTTGGTCGAGCCGCCGGTCGCGGCGACCGCGGCGCACGCGTTCTCGAGCGACTTCCTCGTGACCAGGTCGCGCGGCAGCGGCCCGCCCTTCAGCACGATCTCGGTGGCGCGATGGCCGGCGCGGCGCGCCAGCGCGAGCCGCTCGGTGTAGACCGCGGGCAGCATCGCCGAGCCCGGCAGCGCGAGGCCGAGCGTCTCGGCGACCATCGCCATCGTGTTGGCGGTGAACTGGCCGGGGCACGAGCCGAGCGTCGGCGCGCAGGCGTGGCCGAGCTGGTCGAGCTCGGCCTCGGTCATGCGGCCGGCGAGCACCGAGCCGACGCCTTCGTAGGTGGTGAGGATGGTCACGTCCCGGCCGCGCCAGTGGCCGGGCAGCATCGCGCCGCCGTAGACGAAGACGCTCGGCACGTTGAGGCGCGCCATCGCCATCATCACGCCGGGCAGCGTCTTGTCGCAGCCGGCGAATCCGACCAGCGCGTCGTAGGCGTGCGCCTGCATCACCGCTTCGATCGAGTCGGCGATCAGCTCGCGCGAGACCAGGCTCATGCGCATGCCGCGGTGGTTCATCGAGACGCCGTCGGAGACCGAGATCGTCGTGAACGGGATCGCGACGCCTTGCGCCGCGGCGACGCCGAGGCGCGCCGCGTCGGCCTGCGGCCCGAGCGACATCGAGCACGGCGTGTTCTCGCCGTGCTGGCTGACGATGCCAACGAGCGGCTTGGTCATGTCGTCGTCGCTCATGCCGGTCGCGCGCAGGAAGGCGCGGTGCGGGGCGCGGTCGAGGCCCTCCTTGACGACGGACGAGCGGAGCTTCTTCGGCGGCGAGGTCATGGCGGCGACTCCAGATGATCGCGGATCAGCGCATCGATCGACGTCGCGCCGGCGACGCCGAGCGATTCGGCGCGCGCGAACGCGCAGTCGCGTGGCCAGCGGCCGAACTGCGCCTCGATCTCCGGCCGCGGCGCGTAGCGCACGCGCGCCGGCGCCGCGGCGTCGAAGCGGCCGAGCGCAGCGACGATCTCCGCCATCGAAATCGCCAGCGCCGGTGCGGTGACAGCGCGCTGCGTGCCGATCGCGGCGCCGTCGACGTCGGCGAGGCGCAGCAGGCCCGCGATCGCGGCGCGACGCGAGGTCAACCATACGGTCGCGTCGGGGCCGACCGGGCACTCGTAGTCGCGGCCGGCGAGTGGCTCGCGGATCACGTCGCTGTTGAACGCCGAGAGTGCGCCGATCGCGAGCGGTGGCCTGACGACGACGCCGGAGAGGCGCAGCGCCCGGCCGTCGAGGTCGCCGCGCCGGGTCGCGTCGTCGATG
>JBDSLQ010000408.1:0-7669 GCA_039916285.1 Caldimonas sp. | reverse complement strand
CGGCGATCGCATCACCGGGGTCACCACCCACACCGGCGTCGTCGATGCCGACGCCTACCTCGTCGCGCTCGGCAGCCATTCGCCGCTGCTGCTGGCGCCGATCGGCGTTCGCCTCCCGGTCTACCCGGTGAAGGGCTACTCGATCACGGTGCCGATCACGGACGCGACCGGCGCGCCCGAGTCGACGGTGATGGACGAGACGCACAAGGTCGCCGTCACCCGCCTCGGCGACCGCATTCGCGCCGGCGGCACTGCCGAGCTCGCCGGCTACACGCTGCGCCTGCACGAGGCGCGTCGAAAAACGCTCGTGCACGTCGTCAACGACCTCTTCCCCGACGGCGGCGACGTCGGCCGGGCCGAGTTCTGGTGCGGCCTCAGGCCGATGACGCCGGACGGGACGCCCGTGATCGGCGCGACGCCGATCGGCAACCTCTTCCTCGCCACCGGCCATGGCACGCTCGGCTGGACCATGGCCGCGGGCACCGGCCGCGTCATGGCCGACGTGATCTCGGGCCGCAGCGCCGGAATCTCGCTCGACGGCCTGACGATCGCGCGCTATCGCGGCGCGGTCAGCCCCGGCTGATCGCGGCGACAACGACATGGCGCCGGTCGACATCGTCTCGCCCCTGGCCGGCAGCGTCGTCGCGATCGCCGTCGAGGTGGGCGCGGCGGTCGCGCGCGGCGCGCTGGTCGCGGTCGTCGAGTCGATGAAGATGGAGCACGAGGTTCATGCCACGAGCGACGGTGTGATCGAGGCGCTGCGCCGCGACGTCGGCGACGTCGTCGATGCCGGCGCGGTGCTTGCCGTCCTGCGCCCGGGCGCCGCGTCGCGGCCCTCCACCGACGCCGCGGCCGGAGCGGCCGGCAGCGAGGCGCTCCGCGCCGACCTGCTCGAGCTGCGCGCGAGAGAAGCGCTGCTCGCCGATGCCAGCCGGCCCGAAGCCATCGCCAAACGCCACGCCCTCGGCCTGCGCACCGCGCGCGAGAACATCGCCGACCTCTGTGACGAGGGCAGCTTCGTCGAGTACGGTGCGCTCGCGTTCGCGGCGCAGCGCGCCCGGCGCGAGCTCGACGACCTGATCCGCAACACGCCGGCCGACGGCATGATCACCGGCATCGGCAGCGTCAACTGCGCGACCTTCGGCGCCGAGCGCTCGCGTGCCGTCGTCATGGCCTACGACGCGACCGTCCTGGCTGGCACGCAGGGCATGCGCAATCATCAGAAGACCGATCGCCTGCTCCAGATCGCGCGCGAGCAGCGGCTGCCGGTCGTGCTCTTCGCCGAGGGCGGGGGCGGGCGACCCGGCGACGTCGACTCGGCCGTCGTCGCCGGCCTCCATGTCACCACGTTCTCGACGTTTGCACGACTGAGCGGCCAGGTGCCCGTGATCGGCATCGTCGCCGGTCGCTGCTTCGCAGGCAACGCCGCGCTGCTCGGCTGTTGCGACGTGATCATCGCGACGCGCGACAGCTCGATCGGCATGGGTGGCCCGGCGATGGTCGAAGGCGGTGGCCTCGGGGTTTTTCGCCCCGAGGAGATCGGCCCGAGCGACGTGCAGTCGCGCTCCGGCGTGATCGACGTGCTCGTCGGCGACGAGGCCGAGGGCGTCGCCGTCGCGCGCCGCTATCTCGCATTCTTCCAGGGTCGGATCGCCGGAGCTTCGCCCGCCGACCCGGCGGCGCTGCGAACGCTGCTGCCGGCGAAACGGCTGCGCGTCTACGACATCCGCGCCGTCGTCGGCGCCCTTGTCGATCCGGGCTCGTCGCTCGAGCTGCGTGCCGGCTTCGGCGCCGGCATGGTCACCGCGCTGGCGCGAATCGACGGTCGTCCGGTCGGCGTCCTGGCCAACAACCCCGCTCACCTCGGTGGTGCGATCGACGCCGATGCGGCCGACAAGGCGGCGCGCTTCTTGCAGCTGTGCGATGCGCACGCGTTGCCGCTCGTCACTCTCATCGACACGCCCGGTTTCATGGTCGGCCCGGAGATCGAGACGCGCGGCCAGGTTCGTCATGTCAGCCGGATGTTCGTCGTCGCCGCGCAGCTGCGCGTGCCGGTGGTGGCGATCGTGCTTCGCAAGGCCTATGGCCTCGGCGCGATGGCGATGGCGGCAGGCGGCCTCCACGCGCCCCTGGCGACGGTTGCATGGCCGAGCGGCGAATTCGGCGCGATGGGCCTGGAAGGCGCCGTCGAGCTCGGCTATCGCAAGGAGCTGGCTGCGACCGAAGGCGCCGCGCGGGAAGCCGTGCGGGAGCGGCTGGTCGCCGAGCAATACGAAAAGGGCAAGGCGATCCACGTGGCGGCGACGCTCGAGATCGACGCGGTCATCGACCCCGCCGACAGCCGGCGCTGGCTGGTCGCGACCCTGGATTCGATGCGCTTGCCCGAACCGGGCGGGCGCTTCATCGACCCTTGGTAGGGGCGTCGGGCCAGTGGCGCGCCTGCAGCGCGGGGTCGGCGGCTTCGTAGCCGAGGGCGATCTCGTCGCTCGCGACCGGATCGAGCACGGCGCTCGCGCAGGAGCGGGTGCCGGCGAGGTACCAGCGCTTCACGTCTTCGACCCATTGCTCGTCGTTCGCCATGAACTTTCCCTGCGCCCGCGTGCGCGATTCTTCGCACTGTTCAGCCCATCGCCCGCTCGCACTATCGGCGCCGGCGTCGATCAGCCGTAGGAGCGGACCCCGTTGCGGACGCGAGAATGGCAGGACTCGATGACGCCTTGATGGCAACGCCGGATCGGCTCTCCGACGACGCTTTCCAGTGCCCCGCTCACAGGCAACAATGTAAAGCGCAACTACAAGACGGCTGTGGTCGGCCATCGCGTCCACGCCCGACTCGACAATGGCAGCACGCGGACCTTCGAGCGCAACAGCATCGGCAACGTCCACGTCGGCGACGACGCCCGCCTCGACGCAAGAGGATTGGGCCGAGGCTGACGCCAGCACCGCAGCGAACGGTCGCATCCGGGTCGGCGTCGGGGGCTGGGTCTACGAGCCCTGGCGCGACACCTTCTATCCGCAGGGGCTGGCGCATGCGCGCGAGCTCGAGTATTTGAGCCGGCGTGTCACGGCGATCGAGATCAACGCGACGTACTATCGGACGCAGAGCGCGGCGAGCTTTGCCAAGTGGCGAGACGCGGTGCCCGAGGACTTCGCCTTTGCCATCAAGGCCTCGCGTTACGCGACCAACCGCCGTGTCCTCGCCGAAGCGGGCGAGTCGATAGAACGCTTCGTGTCCAGTGGAATCGTCGAGCTGGGCCCCAAGCTCGGCCCGATCGTCTGGCAGTTCGCGACGACGAAAGCGTTCGACCCCGACGATTTCGGCGCTTTCCTCCGGCTGCTGCCACCGCGCGTCGGCTCGACACCGCTCAGGCACGCCATGGAGGTGCGCCACCCGAGTTTCATGTGCGCGGAGTACGTGGCCCTTGCGCGCCGGCACGGCGTGACGACGGTGTTCGCCGATTCCGACGCTTACCCTTCGTTCGCCGACGCGACCGGCGACTTGATCTACGCGCGCCTGATGCGTTGCGAATCGACGTGCGAGACCGGCTATCCGCCCGACGCGATCGCGGCCTGGGCCGCGCGCGCGAAAGCGTGGAGCGCGGGAGCGGCGCCCGACGGGCTGAATCGCGTCGAAGCAGCAACCGAGCCCACGGTTTCGCGCGACGTATTCATGGTTTTCATCAGCGGCGCCAAGGAACGCGCACCTGCAGCGGCGGTAGCAGCGCTGTCCGCGCTGGGCATGGCGCCCTCGCCGGGCTGAAAGAGAAAGGCCCCGCCCGCATTCGCGGGCGGGGCCCCTCAACGTCTTCGTCAGGCGCCGCGGTTGCGGCCGAAGAGGAAGGTGGCGATGGCCAGAATGATGAAGACGACGAACAGGATCTTGGCGATGCCGGCCGCGCCGGCAGCGATGCCGCCGAAGCCGAACAGCGCCGCGATGAGTGCGATCACGAAGAACACAACGGCATAGTGAAGCATGACTGGACTCCTAACGGCGCAAGGCGCGGTTGACAATGACGAGCCGATCATCGCCTCAGCGCCGAGCCGCCTCGATAGGCTGAGCCGCTGAGCGCGTGTCGGGTGGGTGTCGCAGTCGCTGTCGGACCGCTCCGACGCGTGGCTCTCTTGCTTCACCGTGCCACACTCGATAACTTGACCCTCTGCCCCTCATTGCCATGCCCGCCGCACCTGCCGATGCTTCCGCCTTCCCGGCGCCCGCCGCGCCTGCCGTCGAGCGCCCGCCTCGTCCTGCCGCGACGATCGTCGTCGTTCGCGATGGTGCCCGAGGCATCGAGGTGCTGCTGTCGCGGCGCGCCGAGCGCGGCGACCACAACAGCAACGCGTGGGTCTTTCCGGGCGGCATCGTCGAGAAGAACGACGGGCTGGCCCATGCGGCCGTTGCCGGGCTAGACGACGACGAAGCGAGCCGTCGCCTCGGCCTCGCCCGCGGCGGCCTCGACTACTACGTCGCCGCGATCCGCGAGTGCTTCGAGGAGTCGGGCCTGCTGTTCGCCCGCGCCGACGGGCCTGAGCTCGTCGACCTCGACGGCAGCGACGCGGTCCGGCTGGCGCCGTGGCGCGGCGCACTCCATCGCGGTGAGAAAGGCATCGAGGACTTTTGCGCCGCGGAGCGCCTGCATCTCGCGGCCGACCGCCTCGTCTATCTCAGCCACTGGCTGACGCCGCTCGGCCGAGCCAAGCGATTCGACACGCGCTTCTTCATCGCCGCTGTGCCGGCGGCGCAGACCGCGGCGCATGACGGCGCCGAGCTGCTCGAGCAGATGTGGATCGCGCCCGAGGAGGCGCTCGCTCGCAAGACGTCGCTGAAGCTGCTCACGCCGACGCAGAAGACGCTCGAGACGATCGCCCGGTTTCCGAGCGTCGCCGACGCGATGGCGTGGGCGTCGGCGCCGCGCCGGGTCGCGCTGGTGATGCCGCGCGTCGCGAGCGGCCGCGACGGCTTTCGACCGGTGATGCCCGACGAATACCCGTGGGCCGAGCTCGGTCGCATCGACCCCGCCGGCCACGGCAACGCCTCGTACGAGCTCGTCCCCGATCGCGCGGTGCGTCTCTCCGACCGCGTGATCCGCGTCACCGCCGACAACGGCAGCGTCATGACCGGGCCGGGCACCAACACCTACCTCGTCGGCGGCGCGGATGCCGAACGCTGGGCGGTGATCGACCCCGGGCCGGCGCTCGACGCACACGTCGAAGCGATCGTCGCCGCCGCGCCGGGGGCGATCGACCGCATCTTCGTGACCCACACGCACAAGGACCATTCCCCCGCGGCGCTCGCGCTGAAGGAGCGCACCGGGGCCTCCGTCCTCGGCCTCGTGGCACGCCACCCCGAATGGCAGGACGGCACCTTCGCCGCCGACGTCACCCTGCACGGCGGCGAGCGGATCGCGCTCGTCGAGGGCACGAATCTTTCGGTCGTGCACACGCCCGGCCACGCAAGCAATCACCTCTGCTACCTGCTCGAGGAAGAGAAGACGCTGTTCACCGGCGACCACGTCATGCAGGCGTCGACGGTCGTGATCAACCCGCCCGACGGCGACATGGCGGCCTACATCGCATCGCTGCGCCAGATCGCCGAGCTCGATCTCGACTGGCTCGCCCCCGGCCACGGCTTTCTCATGGCCGAGCCGCGCGCGGCGATCGAGGCGATCGTCACGCATCGCCTGAAGCGAGAGGCCAAGGTCGTCGCCGCGCTCGCCGAGCTGGGGCCGGCGTCGGCGGAGCGTCTGCTCGGCGCCGTGTATGCCGACGTGCCCAAGCATCTGCACGCGGTGGCGCTGCGTTCGCTGACCGCCCACCTGCTCAAGCTGCGCGACGACGCCGCCGCCACGGACTCGGCCGGCGAGTGGGCGTTGCGGCGCGCCGGCTAGGTGCAGCCGATGCCGAGGTCGCGCAGCGCGCCGACGGCCGCGGCATCGAACCCCCAGCGTTGCAAGGCGGCGCGTCCGCCGCTGCCGCGCTCGGGCGGCGGCCGGCTCGCTTCGCCGGGCGTTCGACCGAAGCGCGGCGCCGGCGCCGGCTGGGCGATGCCGCCGACCTCGATCGTGCCGCCGCGCGCCGCCACGTGCGGATGGCGGCGCGACTCGGCGAACGACAGCACCGGTGAGAAGCAGGCGTCGGAGCCCTCGAAGACCACTTCCCACTCGGCGCGGGAACGCGCTGCGAAGCAATCGACGAAACGCGCGCGCAGCGCCGGCCAGGTGCCCCGGTCGTGCTGTGTCGCCGCCAGCGAAGCGTCGAGGCCGAGGCGCTCGAGCAGCTCTGCGTAGAACTTGGCCTCGATGGCGCCGATCGCGACGTGCTGGCCGTCGCGCGTCGCGTACGTGTCGTACCACGGCGCGCCGGAATCGAGAATGTTGTCGCCGCGCTCGCCGTCGCGCCATTGCCCGCCGGCCATGAGGCCGGAGAACATCGTCGCCAGCAGGGAGGCGCCGTCGATCATCGCCGCGTCGACGACCTGGCCGCGGCCGCTCGTGCGCGCCTCGATCAAACCGCAGGCGAGGCCGAATGCGAGCAGCATGCCGCCGCCGCCGAAATCGCCGACCAGGTTGAGCGGCGGCACCGGCTTCTCGCCGCTGCGGCCGATCGAGTTCAGCACGCCGGCCAGGGCGATGTAGTTGATGTCGTGGCCGGCTCGATCCGCGAGGGGTCCCGATTGGCCCCAGCCTGTCATGCGGCCGTAGACGAGGCGCGGATTGCGGGCATGCAACGCTTCCGGGCCGAGGCCAAGCCGTTCCATGACGCCCGGGCGAAATCCCTCGATGAGCGCATCGGCGCGCTCGGCCAGGCGCAGCGCTGCCTCCGCGCCTTGCGTCGTCTTCAAATCGAGGGTCAGCGAGTGGCGGCCGCGCATCATGAGATCGAAGCGGCGCGCGCGCTTGACGCCGAGCCCGGATTCGAAGGGCCGGTCGACCAGGATCACGTCGGCGCCCATGTCGGCGAGCATCATTCCTGCGAATGGGCCGGGACCGATTGCCTCGAACTCGAGGACGCGCAGGCCTGTGAGGGGCCCGCCGCTCATGGCGAGGACCGCGGTGACGTCAGGATCGCGGCGACCCTCACATGTTCCTCCGGTACTGCCCGCCGACCTCGAACAGCGCGTCGGTGATCTGGCCGAGGGAGCAGACCCGCACCGCGTCGATCAACACCTCGAACACGTTGCCGTTGTCGATCACCGTCTGCTGCAGGCGGCGCAGCATCGCCGGCGCCGCGTCGGCGTGGCGGGCATGGAAGGCGGCGAGGCGGGCGAGCTGACTCTGCTTTTCCTGCTCGGTCGATCGCTGCAGCTCGACGGCCTTGGCGGCCGCCTCGCCGTGCGGGTTGCGGAAGGTGTTGACGCCGACGATCGGGTACTCGCCGGTGTGCTTCAGCATCTCGTAGTGCAGGCTCTCCTCCTGGATCTTGCCGCGCTGGTATCCCGTTTCCATCGCGCCGAGGACGCCGCCGCGCTCGCTGATCCGCTCGAACTCGCCGAGCACGGCCTCCTCGACCAGCTCGGTCATCTCGTCGATGATGAAGGCGCCTTGACTCGGGTTCTCGTTCTTCGCCAGTCCCCACTCGCGGTTGATGATCAGCTGGATCGCCATCGCGCGGCGCACCGAGTCTTCGGTCGGCGTCGTGATCGCCTCGTCGAAGGCGTTGGTGTGCAGCGAGT
>JBDSLQ010000407.1:0-4011 GCA_039916285.1 Caldimonas sp. | reverse complement strand
AGCCCCTCGGGGGCCGACGCCGAAGGCGTCGTGGGGCTTCGATCGCCTGGCCTGGTCGTCGACGCGGCCCTGTTCGGCGAGGACGATCTCGAGCTCGTCTTCAGCATTGCGCGCGCCTACTTCATGGTGACGATGGAGGTGCCGTCGGCCTACGTGCATTTCCTGCGCTCGCTGATGCCGAGGAAGCCGCGCTCGGAGCTTTACAGCGCGCTCGGCCTGCAGAAGCAGGGCAAGAGCCTCTTCTATCGCGACCTGCTGATGCACATGCGCCATTCGTCGGACAAGTTCCGCATCGCACCCGGCATCAAGGGCATGGTGATGCTGGTGTTCGACCTGCCGAGCTTTCCGTACGTGTTCAAGGTGATCAAGGACTTCTACCCGCCGCCCAAGGACACGACGCGCGCGTTGATCAAGAGCAAGTACCTCCTGGTCAAGCAGCACGACCGCGTCGGCCGCATGGCCGACACGCTCGAGTACAGCGACGTCGCCTTCCCGCGCGCGCGCTTCGACGACGAGCTGGTCGCCGAGCTGCGTCACTTCTGCGCCAGCCTGGTCGAGGAGGAGGGCGATGCGCTCGTCATCCGCCACTGCTACATCGAGCGGCGCATGATCCCGCTCAACATCTACCTGCAGGACGCGACGTCGGAGCAGCGCGAGTCGGTGGTGATCGAGTACGGCAACGCGATCAAGGACCTGGTCCGCGCCAACATCTTCCCGGGCGACATGCTGTGGAAGAACTTCGGGGTCACCCGCCACGGCCGGGTCGTCTTCTACGACTACGACGAGATCGAATACCTCACCGACTGCACGTTTCGCAAGGTGCCCGAGGCGCGCAACGAGGAAGACGAGATGTCGGGCGAGGTCTGGTACCGGGTCGGTCCGAAGGACGTGTTTCCCGAGACCTTCGCGCCGTTCCTGCTCGGCGATCCGGCCATTCGCGCGGTCTTCATGGCGCACCATGGCGACCTCCTCGACGCCGGCTTCTGGCAAGGCCACAAGGAGGAGATCCTGGCCGGCTACGTGCATGATGTCTTCCCTTACGAGGCGCAGAAGCGCTTCGAGACGCGGCGCGCGGCGCCCGCCGCGGCATGATCGTTCGAAAGGAGCCCACCATGGCCGATGCCGTCGTCATCGTCTCCGCCGCGCGCACGCCGATCGGCGGCCTGCTCGGCGATTTCAGCGCGCTCGCCGCGCACCAGCTCGGCAGCGTCGCCATCAAGGCCGCGGTCGAGCGCGCCGGCATCACCGGCGACGCCGTCGACGAGGTGCTGATGGGCAACTGCCTGATGGCGGGCCAGGGCCAGGCGCCAGCCCGCCAGGCCGCGCTCGGCGCCGGCCTGCCGCAGTCGGCCGGCGCGGTGACCTTGTCGAAGATGTGCGGTTCCGGAATGCGGGCGATGATGTTCGGCCACGACATGCTGAGGGCCGAGAGCGCCGAGATCGTCGTCGCCGGCGGCATGGAGAGCATGACCAACGCGCCACACCTGACATTCGCCCGCAAGGGCGTGCGCTACGGCGCTACGCAGCTGTACGACCACATGGCGATCGACGGCCTGGAAGACGCCTACGAGCGCGGCAAGGCGATGGGCGTGTTCGCCGAGCTGTGCGTCGCCAAGTACAAGTTCAGCCGCGAGGCGATGGATCAGTTCGCGATCGATTCGACGAAGCGATCGAAGCAGGCCAACGAGGACGGCAGCTTCGCCTGGGAGATCGCGCCGGTCGGCGTCCCTGGCAAGGCCGGCGAGACGGTGATCAAGCTCGACGAGCAGCCGTTCAAGGCCAAGCTCGACAAGATTCCGGGCCTGAAGCCGGCGTTCAAGAAGGACGGCATGATCACCGCTGCGACGTCGTCGAGCATCTCCGATGGCGCCGCCGCGCTGGTGCTGATGCGCGAATCGACCGCGTCACGCCTCGGCGTCAAGCCGATCGCCCGCATCGTCGGCCACAGCGTCCATGCGCAGGCCCCCGACTGGTTCACGACGGCGCCCGTCGGCGCGATCGAGAAGGTCCTGAAGAAGGCCGGATGGGCCGCCAAGGACGTTGACCTCTGGGAAGTCAACGAGGCGTTTGCCGCGGTGACGATGGTGGCGATGGCGGAGTTCAAGCTTCCGCACGACATCGTCAACGTCCACGGCGGGGCCGTCGCGCTCGGCCACCCGATCGGCGCGAGCGGCGCGCGCATCGTCGTCACGCTGCTCGGGGCGTTGAAGAAGAACGGCAAGAGGAAGGGCGTCGCCGCGCTCTGCATCGGCGGCGGCGAGGCGACGGCGCTCGCGGTCGAGCTCTTCTAGCCACGCATCCGTCACCGTGCTCGGCACGCATTCGCTCGGCGTCTTCGCGGCGACGGTCTTCGTCGTCAACGCGACGCCGGGCGTCGACATGATGCTGACGCTGACGCAGACGCTGCGCCACGGCGTCACGGGCGGCATCGCCGCGGCGATGGGCGTCATCGCCGGCTGCGTCGTCCACACGCTGCTTGCCGCGTTCGGGCTCGCGGCGCTGCTGGCGGCGTCGGGCACCGCGTTCGCGGTCGTCAAGTGGGTCGGCGCCGCCTACCTGCTCTGGCTCGCGATCGGCATGCTGCGCGCCAGCGCGTCGGCCGGCGCGCCGGGCGCAGCCGGCGTCGCCGCGCCGGCCGTCGCTCGAGCGGCGAGCCCGGGCCTGTGGCGGCTCTTTCGCCAGGGCGTGCTGACCAACGTGCTCAATCCGAAGGTCGCGATCTTCTTCCTCGCCCTGCTCCCGCAGTTCATCGACGCGGGCGCGCCCGACAAGCTGCTCGCTTTCCTTTTTCTCGGCGCCTGGTTCATCGTCCAGGGTGCGCTGTTCCTGATCGCATTCGTCTTCCTTGTCGCGCCGCTCAGGCGCTGGCGCGCGAGCCGGGACTGGCGGCGCGGCCTGAACGCCGCCGGCGCGGCGATCTTCGTCTGGCTGGCAGCGCGGCTGGCATGGGTCGAACGAACGTGAGCCGAGCGTCCGGAGCATCGGCGGCGCTGGCCACCGTCGGCGAGAGGTTCAGCCAGGGCGCGCGCTTCAGCGACGCCGAGATCCGCGCCTTCGCGACCTCGGTGCACGACCACAACCCGTTGCACCACGACGCCGTCGCCGCGCGCGCTGCCGGCTACCGCGGCCTGATCGCCTCGGGAACGCAGCTCGGCAGCGTTTTCATGGCGATGACCGCGACGCATTTCGCCCAGCCCGTCGCCGACGGCCGGCCGCGGCTCGGTCTCGGCATGGGCTTCGAGTTGCGCTTTCGCGCGCCGGTGTACGCCGAAGAAGACATCTCGCTGCGCTGGACGGTCACCGGCGTCGAGTGGAAAGACAGCCTCGCCGGCTGGATCACGCGGCTCGAAGGCGACGCGCGAGCCGCCGACCGCCTGCTTCTCAGCGGCACCGGGACGCTGCTCGTCCGCTCGCCCTCACGCGGGTCATCGCCGTGATCCTCGACGCGGACCATGTCGCCGTGCAGGACGCCGTGCGCGGTTATGTCCAGGACCGGATCGCGCCGCGCGCGGCAGAGTGGGATCGCGCCAGCCACTTCCCGAAGGACGAGTTGCAGGGCCTCGCGGCGCTCGGCTGCTACGGCGTCGCGGTGCCGACCGAGCACGACGGCGCCGGTCTCGACTACCTCGCGCTCGCTGTCATCCTCGAGGAGATCGCCGCCGGCGACGGCGCGACGTCGACCATCGTCAGCGTCAACAACTGCCCGGTCTGCTCGATCCTGATGGCGTGGGCGAATGACGCGCAGAAGAAAGAGTGGCTCAAGCCGCTCGCGCGCGGCGAGATGCTCGGCGCGTTCTGCCTGACCGAGCCCCACGTCGGTTCGCAGGCCGACGGACTGACGACGAACGCGGTCCGCAACGGTGCTGAATACGTCCTGAACGGCGTCAAGCAGTTCATCACCAGCGGCAAGAACGGCGACGTCGCCATCGTCATGGCGGTCACCGACAAGGCCGCCGGCAAGCGCGGTATCAGCGCCTTTGTCGTGCCCACCGCGACGGCGGGATATACCGT
>JBDSLQ010000406.1:0-6546 GCA_039916285.1 Caldimonas sp. | reverse complement strand
TCCGCAATCACCTGGTCGACCGCCTGCTCGCCGAGCGGCCCGATGCCTTCATCGGCGTCGATGCACCTGACTTCAACCTCGGCGTCGAGATGAAGTTGAAAGCCGCGGGCGTGAAGACGATCCACTTCGTCAGCCCGTCGATCTGGGCCTGGCGCGGCAACCGCATCGGCAAGATCGGCCGCGCGACCGACCTCGTCCTCTGCCTCTTTCCGTTCGAGCCGGAGATCTACGCCAGGCAAAGCATCAACGCCGTGTACGTCGGCCACCCGCTCGCCAGCGCGATCCCGTTCGAGGTGCCGCGCGCGGCCGGCCGCGCCGCCCTCGGCATCGGCGCAGACGAGACGCTGATCGCGCTGTTGCCGGGAAGCCGGCGCTCCGAGATCCACTACATCGCGCCGCGCCTGTTCGGCGCTGCCGCCGAGATGAGCCGGTCGCGGCCTGGCCTGCGCTTCGTCGTCCCCATCGTCGCCGGACTGCGCGACGCGGTGGAGTCGCTGCGCCGGCGCCACGCCCCCGACGCGGCGATCGCGCTGCTCGACGGCCGTGCCCACGACGCGCTCGCGGCGTGCGACGTCGCCCTCGTCGCCAGCGGCACGGCGACGCTGGAGGCCGCGCTTTTCAAGCGGCCGATGGTCGTCGTCTACGTCATGCACATGCTCAGCTGGCAACTCGGCAAGCTGATGCACTACCAGCCGTGGATTTCGCTGCCCAACATCCTGCTGCGCGACCATGCCGTGCCGGAGCTCCTGCAGGGCGACGCGACGCCGGCGAAGATCGCTGCCGCCGCGTTCAAGTGGCTCGACGATCCCGGCGCCGCCGAATCGCTGCGAGCCCGCTTCGAGGGCATCCACCACGCGCTGAAGCGCGACACCGGCACGCTCGCGGGCGCAGCCATCGCCGCTGTTCTTGCCGCCTGACACGACATGCACGCCCGCACCTTCCTGCGCGCCGCCAAGCTGCGCGGCATCGTCGATGTCGCCGGCCTGATGGCGGGCGTCGACGAGGTGGGGCGGGGCCCGCTCGCCGGCCCGGTGGTCGCGGCGGCGGTGATCCTCGAGGACAAGGGGACCATCCGCGGCCTCAACGACTCCAAGCTGCTGACTGCCGAGGAGCGCGAGCGCCTCGACCGCGAGATCAGGAGGCGTGCGATCTGCTTCAGCGTCGCTTCGGCTAGCGTCGACGAGATCGACACCTTCAACATCCTGCAGGCGGCGCTGCTGGCGATGCGGCGCGCCGTCGAAGGCCTGGCGCAGCAGCCGCAGATCGTGCTGGTCGATGGCAACCGGCGGCCGCAGCTGACGATGCAGGTCCGCACCGTCGTCGGCGGCGACGCCAAGGTGCGCTCGATCTCGGCGGCATCGATCATCGCCAAGGTGTACCGCGATCGCCTGTGCCTGCAGCTCCACGAGGAGCACCCGCAATACGGCTTCGACAGCCACAAGGGCTACTCGACGCCCGAGCACCTGAGCGCGCTGCGCGAGCATGGCGCCTGCCCGCACCATCGGCGCAGCTTCGCGCCGGTCCGCAGCGTTCTCGACCGATTGTTCTGAGTCGCCGTGGCCAAGGTCACGCAGATCACGTCGCGGAAGAATCCGCTGCTCGCGCGGCTGAGGAAGCTCGTCGAAGACGGCGCCTCGTACCGGCGCCTCGGCGTCGTCCTCCTCGAAGGCGAGCACCTGTGCAACGCATGGCTGGCGCAACCGTCGGCCCCGGTGCAGCACGCGATCGTCAGCGCCGCGGCCTGGCACGAGCCGCGACTGCGGCGGCTCGCCGAGGCGGCGACGGAGGTCGCCATCGTCGAGGCCGATTGCCTCGCCCAGCTCGCGACCCTGGAGTCACCCGCGCCGATCGCGTTTCTGGTCGCGGCGCCGGAACGGGTTGCGATCAGCGCCGGCCAGCCGACGCTCGTCCTCGATCGCCTCCAGGACCCCGGCAATGTCGGCAGCGTCCTGCGCAGCGCCGCGGCCTTCGGCTTCATGCAGGCGGTGGCGCTGGTCGGGACGGCGGCGCTGTGGTCGCCCAAGGTCCTTCGCGCCGGAATGGGCGCGCACTTCGGCATGCGCCTGGTCGAGGGTGCCGACGAAGCGATGCTGGAGGCGCTCGCCGTGCCGTTGTTCGGCACCAGCTCGCACGCCGCGCAAACGCTTGAGGCCTTCGCGCTGCCCTGGCCCTGCGCGTGGGCGTTCGGCCACGAGGGGCAGGGTATCTCCGCCGCGGTGGCCGCACGCTGCCAGGCGATGCTCGCGATCCCGCAGCCGGGAGGCGGCGAGTCGCTCAACGTCGCCGCTGCAGCCGCGGTCTGCCTCTTCGAGACGGCGCGGCAGAATGCGGCATGCATCAGGCGCTCCCCGTGACGATGATGGCCGTGCCGACCTACGACGACGTGGCCGCCGCGGCGGCGCGGATCGCCGGGCACGCCCACCGCACGCCCGTCCTCACCTCGCGAACGGCAGACGACGAAGTCGGCGCGCGCCTCTTCTTCAAGTGCGAGAACTTCCAGCGCATGGGCGCTTTCAAGTTTCGCGGCGCCTACAACGCGCTGGCCAGTTTCGACGAGCGCCAGCGGCGCTCCGGCGTCGTC
The DNA here is from genome assembly GCA_039916285.1 of Caldimonas sp. GTDB lineage: Bacteria > Pseudomonadota > Gammaproteobacteria > Burkholderiales > Burkholderiaceae_C > Schlegelella_A. The sequence continues at coordinate 3,965 of JBDSLQ010000406.1, read as the reverse complement.
GCGTTCTCGTCGGGAAACCACGCACAGGCGATCTCGCTGGCGGCGACGCTGCTCGGCATGCCGGCGGTGATCGTCATGCCGCACGACGCGCCCGCGGCGAAGGTCGCGGCCACGAAGGGCTACGGCGGCAGCGTCGTCGTCTACGACCGCTACCGCGAGGACCGCGAAGCGATCGGCAGGAAGCTCGCCGAGGAGCGCGGCATGACGCTCGTCCCGCCCTACGACCACGCCGATGTCATCGCCGGCCAGGGCACCGCGGCCAAGGAGCTGTTCGAGGAGGTCGGCGCCCTCGACGCGCTGTTCGTCTGCCTCGGCGGCGGTGGACTGCTGTCGGGCTCGGCGCTGGCGGCGCGCGCCCTCGCGCCGGCATGCCGCGTCTACGGCGTCGAGCCCGAGGCCGGCAACGACGGCCAGCAGTCGTTTCGCAGCGGCAGGATCGTCACCATCGAGACGCCGCGCACGATCGCCGACGGCGCGCAGACGCTGCACCTCGGCGAGCTGACGTTCCCGATCATCCGTCGCGACGTCGCCGACATCTTCACCGCCAGCGATGCCGAGCTGGTCGAGGCAATGCGCTTCTTCGCCGGGCGGATGAAGATGGTCGTCGAGCCGACCGGCGCGCTCGGCTTCGCCGCGGCGCGGCGGATGGGTGCCGAGCTCGCGGGGCAGCGCGTCGGCGTGATCATCAGCGGCGGCAACGTAGACCTGAGCCGATACGCCGAGCTGATCGGCGGCGGTCGATAGCGCGGTCGCAAGCTCGGTTTCGGAAAGCGGAAATGTCCTCGGCGCAGAACCACCGCAAGCTGACCATCCTGGCCCAGGATCCGGGCGTGAAGGTGGCCGGCCGGATCGCGTTCGCAAGCGTCGACGTGGCCAACGAGATCGTCGCCGACGGGCCGACCGGCCATCGCGTCAAGGTGATCGATTTCGACGCCAGCGCGAACGTCCTCTACGCACCGCGCGTGTTCGGGGCCGATGCGAAAGGGCAGGCCAGCGATCCGTTCCGGCCGAAGGCGTGGAAAAGCGCGGCGGCGCGCAGGAAATGGGAAGCCGCAACCCTCGCCAACCCCGCCTTCCACGCCCAGAACGTCTACGCCATCGCCATGCGCACGCTGGCCCGCTTCGAGCGCGCGCTCGGCCGGCGCGTCAGGTGGAGCTTCCCCGGGCACCAGATCAGCATCGCCCCGCATGCGTTCTGCGATGCCAACGCCTACTACTCGGAGGCCGATCGGGCGATCTTCTTCGGCTACTTCAGATCGCCGACCTCGCGCAAGACGGTGTTCACCTGCCTTTCGCACGACATCGTCGCACACGAGACGACGCACGCGCTGCTCGACGGCCTGCGCGACGGCTTCACCGACCCGTCGACGCCCGACCAGGCGGCATTCCACGAAGGCTTCGCCGACGTCGTCGCGCTGCTCTCGGTCTTCTCGCTGAAGGAGATCGTCGAGGCAGCGCTGCTCGGCGATCGGCGCGCTCCGGCGATGCGCAAGCACAACCGCCTGATACCCGCGGCGGCGCTGCGCCTCGAGGCGCTCGCCGATTCGATGCTGCTGGGCGTCGGCGAGCAGTTCGGCGCGGAGACCGGCGGCGCGCGCGCCAACGCCTTGCGGCGCTCCGCCGCGTTGAAGCCGAACCGTGGCTACCTTGCACAGGCGCGCTTCCAGGAGGAGCACGACCGCGGCGAGGTTTTCGCTGCGGCGATGCTTCGTTCCTTCCTGCTGATGTGGACGAAGCGGATCGCCGCGCTCGGCACCTTCGAGGGCGACAAGTACAACCTGGAGCGCGTCATTGAGGAGGGCGCCAAGGCCGCCGACAACCTGCTGACGATGGCGATCCGGGCGCTCGACTACTGCCCGCCGGTCGACCTCACGTTCGGCGACTACCTCGCCGCGTTCCTGACCGCCGATGCCCAGACCGTTCCCGACGACTCGCGCTATGCCTACCGCGCGCTGGTGCGCGCTACTTTCGAGTCGTACGGCATCACCGTCCCGGCGCGCCTGACCGTGCGCGCCACCGGCGAATGGCGGCAGTTCGATCCGGCCGCGGAGATCGCCTACGACAGGACTCACTTCGATTCGATGCTGCACGACTCCGAGGAGGTCTTCCGCTTCGTCTGGGAGAACCGCAAGGCCCTGAAGATCGGCGCCGCCGGCGAGCTGCACATCAACTCGGTCCGGCCGAGCATCCGCCAGGGGCAGGACGGCTTCCTGCTGCGCGAAACGGTGTGCGAATACGTGCAGGTCCTGCGCCTCTTCAGCAGCGAGCTGGAAAAGCTCGTCGGCATCGAGCGCCCCGCCGACATGGCGTCGAACGTCATGCTCACCGTGTACGGCGGCGGGACGCTGATCTTCGACGAGTACGGCCGCATCAAGTACCACGTGGCCCAGCGGCTGGAGGACGGGCCGCGTCAGGCGGCGCGTCTCGACTACCTTTGGAAGAACGACCTGATCGGCTCCGCGCGCGACAGCGGCGGCCGCTTCGCCGACATGCATCGCAACCGCACGCTCTGAGGGGAAGCCATGCCCGCCAAACCGACGTCGGCGACCCTGTTCGCGTACCAGGTGGGCTTCGGCGACTGCTTCCTGCTGCGCTTCACCTACCCCGGCATGCTGCGCCACGTCCTGATCGACTTCGGCACCACCGGCCTGCCGAAGAACACCGCGCGCGGCCACATGGTCCGGGTCGCCAACGACATCGCCGCCAGGTGCGGCGGCTGCCTCGACGCGGTCGTCGCGACGCATCGCCACGAGGATCACATCAGCGGCTTCGCGACCACCGCTTCCGGCGACGGCCCGGGCGACATCATCCGCGGCCTGAAGCCCAAGGTCGTCGTTCAGCCGTGGACCGAGGATCCGCGCCTGGCGGTCGACGCGACCGGCCCGGCGCTGGCCAGGCGCCGCCACGCGCTGGCAGCGCGCACGCTGGCGCGGATGCAGGAGGTGTCCCGGCACGCGGTCAGCGCGCTCGATGCCGACCCGCGCGGGTTCCGCGAGGTGGCTGCGCAGCTCCGTTTCATCGGCGAGGACAACATCGCCAATCTTTCGGCGGTGAAGAACCTCGCCGTGATGGGCAGGAAGCACGTCTACGTTCATCACGAGAGCAAGTCCGGCCTCGAGGACATCCTGCCCGGCGTCAGGACGCACGTTCTCGGCCCGCCGACGCTGCGCCAGACCGACACCATCGCACGCCAGCGCGACCGGGATCCGGCCGAGTTCTGGCAGCTGCGCCTGCGCAGCCTTGTCGAGGAGCGCGAGCTCGCCGACGGGGCGGTCCTGTTTCCCGGCTCGGTCGCTGCCCAAGGCGGCAAGCTGCCGCAGGCCACCCGCTGGCTGGCCGACCGGATGAAGCGCGCGCGCGCGCAGGAGCTGCTGCAGATCGTCCGCTCGCTCGACGACGCGATGAACAACACCAGCGTCATCCTGCTGTTCCAGACGACGCGCAAGAAGCTGCTCTTCCCGGGCGACGCACAGATCGAGAACTGGGCCTACACGCTGTCCAAGGCCAAGTATCGCGACCTGCTCGCCAGCGTCGACCTGTACAAGGTCGGCCACCACGGCAGCCTGAATGCAACGCCCAGATCGATGTGGGCCCGCTTCAAGAAGAAGGGCAAGGCGGGTACGCCGGGCCGCCTGACGAGCGTGATGTCGACCCGCCCCGGCAAGCACGGACACGAGGCGTCCAACACCGAGGTGCCGAGGGAAACCCTGGTCACCGAGCTCGGCAGCGAATCGGAGCTGCACAGCACGCACCTGCTGGCCGAGGGCATGCTGTTCGAGACGGTCGAGATTCCCCTCTGAGCGTTCCTTGCTCGCCTCAGTAGGCGAGCCGGTCCGGGCGGAGGTCGCGCAGGATCGTCGTCGCGATCTCCTCGATCGACTTGTGCGTCGACGACAGCCAGGCGATGCCCTCGCGCTTCATCATCGTCTCGCCCTCGCGCACCTCGTAGCGGCAGTTCTCGATCG
>JBDSLQ010000405.1:0-3512 GCA_039916285.1 Caldimonas sp. | reverse complement strand
GGCCTGGCGCTGATGCCGGGGATCATCGACAGCCACACCCACTTCGACGCCCAGATCACCTGGGACCCGACGCTCTCGCCCTCGCCCGCGCTCGGCGTGACCACGGCGGTGATCGGCAACTGCGGCTTCACGATCGCGCCGTGCCGGCCGGCAGATCGCGAGATCACGATGAGGAACCTGACGCAGGTCGAAGGCATGTCGATCGACGCCCTGCGCGCCGGGATCGACTGGGGCTTCGAGACGTTCGCCGAGTACATGGCGCAGTTGCGCGCGCGCGGCAGCGTCGCCAACGTCGCCGCCTACGTCGGCCACTCGTCGGTGCGAACATACGTCATGCGCGGGGATGCCGCGCGTCGCGAAGCGAGCGCCGGCGAGATCGCGCAGATGCAGGCGATCGTCCGCGACGCGATGGCGCACGGCGCCGTGGGCTTCGCCAGCAGCACGAGCCCGGCGCACAACGGCGAAGGCGGCTTGCCGATGCCCTCGCGTCTGGCCAGCGACGCCGAGATGGCGGCGCTCGTCGGCGCCATGGGCGAAGGCGGCCGCGGTGTCTACATGCTGACCAAGGGCGCGCACACGAGGATCGCGTTTCTCGAATCGCTCGCCGCCGCGACGGGGCGGCCGGTCATGGTCGCGGCGCTGCTCCACAACGGCGTCGCGCCGCGGGCCGTGTTCGACGACCTCGACGCGATCTCGGCGGCCAACGGGCGCGGCCATCGCCTCATCGGCCAGGTCTCCTGCTGCGCGCTGACGATGGACTTCACGCTCGCCTCGCCGTATCCGGTCGAGGGGCTGGCGGGCTGGAAGCCGGCGCTCGGCAAGACGGGCGACGCGCTCAAGGCGGTGCTCGCCGACCGCGCCTTTCGCGACGGCGTGCGCGCCGAGCTGAAGACGGCGACGACGTTCCGGCTCTTCAACAGCGAATGGGACAAGGTCCATGTCGTCGAAACGGCGCGCCCGGAACTGGCGCGCCACGAGCAGCGCAGCATCGCCGCGATCGCCGCCAGCGATGGCAGCGACGCGCTCGACACGCTGCTCGACATCGCCCTCGCCGACGACCTGAAGACGGTGTTCACCGCCCAGCTCCTCAACAGCGACGAGGAGGCGGTCGGCCGCATGCTGAACCACCCGCACAGCATCGTCAGCCTGAGCGACGCCGGCGCCCACCTCACCTTCTTCAACGACGCCGGCTTCGGCCTCCACCTGCTCGGCCACTGGTCGCGCGACCGCGGCACCATGAGCCTCGCCGAGGCGGTTCGGCGGCTGACCTCGCACCCGGCGCAGGTGCTCGGCCTGATCGGCCGCGGCACGATCGCCGAAGGTCAGGCTGCCGATCTGCTCCTGTTCGATCCGAACACGGTCGGCCGCGGACCGAAGCGGCGCGTCCACGACCTGCCCGCCGGTGCGGCGCGCCTGACCACCGATGCGATCGGCGTGCATGGCGTCTGGGTCAACGGCAGCCTGGTGGCGGATGCCGGGGGGCTGATCGCCGCCGCGCCGCGCGCCGGCGAGCTGCTGACCCGGTTCGCTTGAAGAACCGACCGCTGCTCCCGGACTAGCCCGTCAGGTCGCCGTAGTCGTGAGTGTATTCACCCGGCTCGAAATGGCCGATGCGCTGCGTCCATCGCGTGCCCGGCCACAGATAGTCGACCCGAAGCTCGCCGGGACGGTAGACGGCGCTGTACACGGTCGGCGATTTCCGCTCGCGGCAATAGAGCGGTGACATCAGGAAACTCGCGGTCAGGTTCTCGAGAGTCATCCCGGGATCCTCAAGTGCCCTTAGCGCAGCTTGCTGCCGCCGGATCGTTCCCGTCGCAGTCTCCTGCGCGATCGGCCCGTTGACCTCTTGATGGTTCGTGCACACCGGAACTCGCGACAACGTCGCCGCACGGCCGGGACCGAGGAACATCGTCGCGAAGGATCCTGACGCGTCGAGCAGCATGACGTTCTGCGAGAGTGCGACCGGTATGCGGCGAAGGGCCTCGGCAGCTTCCGCCACGGTCCTGCAGGTCTCCAGCACATAGCGCAGGATCAGGATGATCGCGAAACCGAGCCCCTGAGCCGGGCTGCCACCGAAGGTCGCGCTCGCAACGAGTCCGTCGGCATTCATTCCGTCCAGGCACCCGCCCCACGGCCTTTGGGCCTTGGAGATCACCTCGCGGCCGAGCCACGACGTCGACTCGAAGTGGTCGGAAACGATATCGATCGGAAAGTCGTAGTTGCGGACCAGCGCCGGGCCGTCACGCCCGAGCCAGATCGCTTGCGTGCAACCGAACATCAAGGGCGGCGGCCGATAGTGGCTGAGCATCCGATGCGCCCGCTCATCGTCACCGACCAGAGCACAAACATGCTCATAAGGAGGCAGCAGCTCCGGCATGTGCACGCGCAACGCAGCCCTGCACTCATCCGCTGTCGGTGGCGGTTCCCGGCCCTCGCCGAGATACCAGCGCTCGGCCTCGTCGCGACCGGATCTGAATCGCGTCAGCCAGGCCGGTCCCGGCCGCTCTTCGCGGTGTGCGACAAAGCGCTTCTGCATGGCTTTGATCCTACTTCGCGCACCCTCAGAATCGCGCCATGGCCGACCTCTCTCTCGCCCGCCATATCGGCGCCATCCTCGCTCAGGCCGGTGCCGACCTCGACCCGGCCGAGACGGCAGAGTGGTGCGAGGCGCTCGACGCGCTGACCAGCGCCCACGGGCCGGCGCGGGCCCGCTTCCTCCTCGACGCGCTGCTCGCGCATGCGCGTCGGCGCGGCGTCCACTGGCAGCCGTCGCTGATCACGCCTTACGTCAACACCATCTCGCTCGAGGAGCAGCCGCCGTTTCCGGGCGACCTGGCGATGGAGCAGCGCCTCGCCGCGCTGATGCGCTGGAATGCCCTGGCGATGGTGATGCGCGCCAACCGCGTCGAGAGCGGCGGCTCGGCCGAGCTCGGCGGTCACATCGCCAGCTACGCATCGGCGGCGGACCTGTTCGAGGTGGGCTTCAACCACTTTTTCCGTGCCCGCGCCGACGCCCCGCCGGGCGATCAGCACGGCGGTTCCCTGTCGACCGCAGGGCCTGCGCAGCAGGTCCCGCATCTCGGCGACCTTGTCTTCTTCCAGCCCCACTCCGCCCCCGGCGTGTACGCGCGCGCCTTCCTGGAAGGGCGGCTGAGCGCCGACGACCTCGCCCACTACCGGCAGGAGCTCGTCGCGCCGGCGCACGGTGCGCGCGGGTTGACGTCGTACCCGCATCCGCAGCTGATGCCGGACTTCTGGCAGTTCCCGACAGGCTCGATGGGCATCGGCCCGATCAACGCGATCTACCAGGCGCGCTTCATGCGCTACCTCGAGCACCGGGGCCTGCTCGCGCCGGGCGGCGGCGCGACGCAGCGCCGTGTCTGGGGCTTCTTCGGCGACGGCGAGATGGACGAGCCGGAGTCGATCGCCGCGCTCTCGCTCGCCGCGCGCGAGCAGCTCGACAACTGCACCTTCGTCATCAACTGCAACCTGCAGCGCCTCGACGGGCCGGT
>JBDSLQ010000404.1:0-12160 GCA_039916285.1 Caldimonas sp. | reverse complement strand
GCGGCATTCCTGCAAGCGAGATCAGTGAGCGGCATAGGGGAACAGCACGCCTACTGGGACCAAATGATTCCTGCTCCCCTACTTCAGACCAACGCGCAGCGGCTGATCCGCGGGGCTTAGCGTTCCGGTACGATCTGAAGGGGAACGGAAGGGGAACAGAGCAGGCATTTCAGAGCGGAAAAGCTCTTCTTACCCCTATTCTTGCCCCTCCTGACGACGGATGCAAGCGGACGTCAATGGACGTCAAGAACGCAAACCCGGTGGATTTCACCTATGAGGAGTGGGCTTTGCGGGACTTACTGGGATTTCCTGGAATCAGGAATCTGGCCTGCCCGGAGGGACTCGAACCCCCGACCTGTTGCTTAGAAGGCAACTGCTCTATCCAGTTGAGCTACGGGCAGCGAGGGTCGTCGATCGACACGACGATCTGGTCGGGGCGGCGGGATTCGAACTCGCGACCTACTGGTCCCAAACCAGTTGCGCTACCAGGCTGCGCTACGCCCCGAACCGGCGAATTGTAGGGGCGCCACTGCGTATCGCCTCTCAGCGGGACTCGTCGGCAGTCGTCGGCGCGGGCAACATCAGCTGGCGCGAGATCGCGACGCACTGCTGGATGTGCTGCTCGCAGACGTAGCGCAGCGACGAATACGTGAGCGCAGCCGAGACCGCCTGCCCGGCCAGCGGCACGTACTTGGCGGCCTGCTGCGTCGTCAGCCGCACGCCGACCAGGCGCAGCAGGCGCATGACGAGGTCGCGTGTCACCAGCCTGCCGATAAGGAGGCCGCCGCCGGCCGAGATCGCCTTGTAGACGACGACCTGGCGATCGGGCGCGAGGCGCTCGATCTGCGCCGGCGTCAAGCCGAAGGCGTGGTTGATGTCGGGAATCAGGCGCATCAGCACCGCGATGTCGGTGACCCAGTCGATCCCCGGTAGCGGGACGATGGCGACGCCGGCCGCGAGCAGCGCGCGCCGGCTGACGAGGCGCCGGCAGTGGCGCACGACCGCATCGATCTCGTGCGCCGTCGCCGGGACGACGGCCCAGTCGACGGCAGGTCGCCGCTTGAAGAGGTTGCCGATCGCTGAAGTTGCCATCGCATCATTGTCGGTTGCGCTCAGGCGAACGCCTGAGCCCAGATTCTGTCGAGGCGCTTGGCGCTCACCGGCTGCGGGGTCTTCAACTCCTGCGCGAACAGGCCGACGCGAAGCTCCTCGAGCCACCAGCGGAACTCGTCGAGGCGTGGGTCGCGCGCGCCGCGCCGATCGGCAAGCTTTCGCAGGTAGCGCTGCTCGAGTGGCCGCAGCTCCGCCAGCCGAGCGCTGTCGCGCGCCGGATCGGCGCGCAGCTTGTCGAGCCGCGCCGAGATCGCCTTCAGGTAGCGCGGCAGGTGCTGCAGCCGCTCCCACGGCGTCTCGGCGACGACGCGCCGGGACAGCAGACGCTCGAGCTGCTGCGCGACGTCGTCGGCGACCTCCCTGGCCGGCCGCGTGTCCTTGATCTTGCGCAGCACCGCGTGGTACTCGGCGAGGACGACGCCTGCCAGCCGCGCGACTTCATTGGCGATCAGCGTCATCCGGCCGCGACCTTCGTCGATGCGGCGGCCGAACGCGGCCGCGTCGGCGGGCAGCGGCTCGGCGAGGAAGGCGCGATCGAGCGCGACGTCGACGATCTGCGCGCGCAGCTCGTCGGCGCTGCCGAGCGGCAGATAGTCGATCGCCATCTTCTGCAGGTCGGGCAGGTTCTTCTCGACGTACTTCAAGGCCTCGCGGAGCTGGAGCGCCACCAGGCGACGCAAGCCGGCGCGGTGCCGCACGGCGGCAATCTCGGGCTCGTCGAAGACCTCGATCTCGACGTGCCCGCCCTTGTCGATCAAGGCCGGATAGCCGACCAGCGTCTGCCCGCCCTTCGAGAGCTCCATCAGCTCGGGCAGCTCGCCGAAGGTCCAGGCGGTGTAGGTCGCGCGCACCGGATCGGCCGGCGCGGCCGTGCCGCTGGTCGCAGATGGCAGCGCCGGCTCGCCCCGGCGCGCGGTCGTCGCAGGCGGTGCCGTCGTCGGCGTGGGAGCGCCCTCGTGCGCCGGCAGACGCAGCGCCGCCAGCGCCTGGAACGCCGAGCGCGCCTGTGCGCCGAGTGCGGCCTTGAGCTCTGCCAGGCGGCGCGACTCGCCGAGCTGGCGGCCGTGCTCGTCGACGACGCGAAGGTTCATCAGCAGGTGCTGCGCCAGTTGCTCGTGCTTGAAATCGGCGCGCCGGAGCGGCAGGCCGGTCCGCCTGGCCGCATGCGCCGCGAGCGCATCGAGCAGGCTGCCTTCGCCGAAGCCGACCTCGTCGATGAACGACTGCGCGTACTCCGGCAGCGGCACGAGGCGTGAGCGCGGCCGCTGCGCCAAGGTCTTGGCGAGGGCGGCGACCTTTTCCTTCAGCGTTCCGGGCACCAGCCACTCGCAGCGTTCCTCGCTCGCCGGGTTGAGCGCGAAGATCGGCACGGTCACGGTCACGCCGTCGCGCGGATTGCCGGGCTCGTGGAGGTAGCTCGCGGCGCAGTCGACGCCGCCGAGGCGGATCGTCTTCGGGAACGCCGCCGTCGTGATGCCCGCCGCCTCGTGGCGCATCAGCTCGTCGCGCGTCAGCATCAGGAGACGCGGCTGGCGCTTCACCTCGTCGCGATACCAGCGCTCGAACGAGTGGCCGCCGTGGACGTCGGCGGGCACCTGCTGGTCGTAGAAGGCGAAGATCAGGTCGTCGTCGACGAGCACGTCCTGGCGGCGCGACTTGTGCTCGAGCTCTTCGACCTGCGCGATCAGCTTGCGGTTCTCGGCGGCGAACGGCAGCTTCGTCTCCCATTCGCCCGCGACGAGCGCCTCGCGGATGAAGACCTCGCGCGCGGCGGCCGCATCGATGGTGCCGAAATCGACGCGCCGATTGGCATAGATGACGATGCCGTACAGGGTCGCGCGCTCGAGCGCGATCACTTGCGCCGCCTTCTTCTCCCAATGCGGCTCGAGCAGCTGCGTCTTGATGAGGTGGCTCGCCAGGTCGGGCAGCCAGCGCGGGTCGATGGCCGCGATGCCGCGCGCGTACAGCCGCGTCGTCTCGATCAGCTCGGCGGCGACGATCCAGCGCCCCGGCTTCTTCGACAGGCGCGAGCCGGGATGGCGCCAGAAGCGGATGCCGCGCGCGCCGAGGTACGACTCGTCCTCGTCGCTCTTGAGCCCGATGTTGCCGAGCAGACCGGCGAGCATCGACTGATGCAGCTGCTCGTACGTCGGCTCGCTCGCGTTGACGCGCCAGCCGTGCTCGGTGACCACCGACTGCAGCTGCGCATGGATGTCGCGCCACTCGCGCACCCGTCGCGGCGAGATGAAGTTCTCGCGCAGGAGCTGCTCGTGCTTGCGGCTCGACAAGCGGTGCTCGCCGTGCCCGCCGCGCGAATGCTCGAGCCACGACCAGAGTTTCAGGGTGCCGAGGAACTCCGACTTGTCGTCGTCGAACTTGGCGTGCGCCTGGTCGGCGGCCTGCTGCTGTTCGAGCGGGCGATCGCGGACGTCCTGAACGGAGAGCGCGCTCGCGACGATCAGCACCTCGCGCAAGGCTTCGCGGCCGCGCGCCTCGAGGATCATCCGGCCGATGCGCGGGTCGAGCGGCAGGCGTGCGAGCTCGCGGCCGATCGTCGTCAGAGCGTTCTGGCCGTCGGTGGCACCGAGCTCGTTGAGGAGCTGGTAGCCGTCGGCGATGGCGCGCTTCGGCGGCGCCTCCAGAAACGGGAAGTCCTCGACGCTGCCGAGGTTGAGCGACTGCATGCGCAGGATCACACCGGCGAGCGACGAGCGGACGATCTCGGGGTCGGTGAACTTCGGCCGCCCCGCGAAATCGGCTTCGTCGTAGAGACGGATGCAGATGCCGTCGGCGACGCGCCCGCAGCGGCCGGCGCGCTGGTTCGCGGCCGCCTGGCTGATCGGCTCGATCGGCAGCTGCTCGACCTTGCTGCGAAAGCTGTAGCGCTTGATCCGCGCCGTGCCGGCGTCGATGACGAAGTGGATGCCGGGCACCGTCAGCGACGTCTCGGCGACGTTGGTGGCGAGGACGATGCGGCGCGCGCTGTGCGGCGCGAACACCTCGTCCTGCTGCTGCTGCGAGAGGCGGGCGAAGAGCGGCAGCACCTCGACGCCGGGTGGATGGTGCCTCCTCAGCCGCTCGGCCGTGTCGCGGATCTCGCGCTCGCCGGGCAGGAATACGAGCACGTCGCCCGCGCCGCCGGCGCGCCACAGCTCGTCGACGGCCTCGCCGATGGCGTCGGCGACGTCGTGGTCGCGGCTCTCGACGAACGGGCGCCAGCGGATCTCGACCGGATAGAGCCGCCCCGAGACCTGGATGACGGGCGCCGGGCCGTCCGGTCCGGCGAAGTGGTTGGCGAAGCGGTCGGCATCGATCGTCGCCGACGTGACGACGACGCGCAGGTCGGGGCGCCTCGGCAGGATCTGGCGCAAGTGGCCGAGCAGGAAGTCGATGTTGAGGCTGCGCTCGTGCGCCTCGTCAACGATGATCGTGTCGTAGGCGCGCAGGAGCGGATCGCTATGCGTCTCGGCGAGGAGGATGCCGTCGGTCATCAGCTTGACGCTGGCGCCGGCCGACAGGCGGTCCTGGAAGCGCACCTTGTAGCCGACGACCTCGCCAAGCGGCGTCTTCAGCTCGTCGGCGATCCGCTTGGCGACGCTCGACGCCGCGATCCGGCGCGGTTGCGTGTGGCCGATCAGGCCGCCGCCGTTGGCGCGGCCTCGACCCAGCGCGAGCGCGATCTTGGGCAGTTGGGTTGTCTTGCCGGACCCGGTTTCGCCACAGACGATGACGACCGGGTGGGCCCGGATGGCAGCGGCGATTTCGTCGCGCCGCGCGGACACTGGCAACGACTCGGGGAACTCGATCGCGCCGCCGATGAATGGGGCCACTGGATTCGGCGTCGGCGGGGCTCGCGGCGGTGACGGCATGGGAGCGGTGATTATTCCCGGCGGGCTTCCCCTACTTGTGCGACGGAGGAGCAGTGGCCAACATCGGGCGGACGAATGCCCGGCGCCGGAAGGTTCGATCCGCGCGCCAAATCACCTACCCCGGAGACTGCCTTGACCGACAAAACCATCCCCCGCGTTCCTGCATCCAGCGCGCCCCGGCGCCGCTTCCTCAAACGGGCGGCCACCGCCGTCGGCACCGCCGGCGCGATGGCCGTCCCCATGGTCGGCAAGGCGCAGACCTCCACCAGCTTCCGCTTCCAGAGCACCTGGCCGGCGAAGGACATCTTCCACGAGTACGCGCTCGACTTCGCCAAGAGGGTCAACGACATGACCGGCGGCGAACTCAAGATCGATGTGCTGCCGGCCGGCTCGGTGGTGCCCACGTTCGGGCTTTTCGAGGCGGTGTCCAAGGGCACGCTCGACGGCGGCCACGGCATCCTCGGCTACCACTACGGCAAGCAGAACGCGCTGGCGCTGTGGAACTCGGGCCCAATGTTCGGAATGGACGCCACGATGCTGATGGCTTGGCACCGCTATGGCGGCGGCAAGGAACTGCTGGCCAAGCTGTATGCCTCGATCGGCGGCAACGTCGTGTCCTACCTGTGCGGCCCGATGACCACGCAGCCCCTCGGCTGGTTCAAGAAGCCGATTACCAAGCCAGAAGATTTCAAGGGCCTCAAGTTCCGAACCAACGGCCTCGCGATCGACATGTTCACGGCCATGGGCGCAGCGGTGAACGCACTGCCGGCCCCCGAAATCGTTCCGGCGATGGACCGCGGCCTTCTCGACGGCGCCGAGTTCAACAACGCCACCTCCGACCGGATCCTCGGGTTTCCCGACGTTTCCAAAGTCTGCATGCTGCAGAGTTACCACCAGAGTGCCGAGACCTTCGAGATCTCCTTCAACAAGACCAAGTTCGACGCGCTGCCGGCCAAGATGAAGGCAATCATCGACAACGCCGTGGATTCCTCGTCGTCTGACGTGTCCTGGAAGGCGATCGATCGCTACTCGAAGGATTACATCGAGATGCAGACGAAGGACAATGTCAAGTTCTACAAGACGCCCGACTCGGTGCTGCAAGCGCAGCTCAACGTCTGGAACACGATCCTGGAGAAGAAGTCGGCCGAGAATCCACTGTTCAAGGAGATCGCCGCATCGCAGCGCACCTTTGCCGAGCGCGCCGTCAAGTGGGACCAGGACACCAACATCAGTCGCCGCATGTCGGTGAATCACTTCTTCGGGGCGAAGGCGACGACACCCAAGAAGGCCTGAGCCCTTTCTGCGGCTGCCGGCCATCCGGGCTCTGTCCGGATGGCCGAATTCTTTTCAGCAGGTGAGGCCATGCAGCCATTGCTACTCGCGATCGACCGGATCAGCACCTTCGTCGGCCAGGCATTCTCCTGGCTCATCGTCGTCCTCACGCTGATGATTTCCTGGGAGGTCTTCTCGCGCTACGCGCTGAGTGCGCCGCACTCGTGGGCGTTCGACGTGATGATCATCCTGTACGGCACGCTCTTCATGATGGCCGGCGCCTACACGCTCGCGAAGTCGGGACATGTGCGCGGCGATGTGCTGTACGGCTTCTTCGCGCCACGCACGCAGGCCACGATCGACCTGGTGCTGTACGTCATCTTCTTCATACCGGGCGTGTTCGCGCTGACCTATGCGGGCTACTACTTCGCCGCGGAGTCATGGGCGATCCGCGAGCACTCGAACGTCACCGCCGAAGGACCACCCATCTATCCGTTCAAGATGATCCTGCCGCTGGCCGGCATCTTCCTGCTGGCCCAGGGCATCGTCGAGATCATCCGCTGCATCATCTGCATCCGCCAAGGCGAGTGGCCGTCACGCGAACAGGACGTTCAGGAGGTCGACGTCGACAAGCTGAAGGAGATGGTCCATGTGAAAGACGAGGACATCGCCAAGCTCGACAAGTTCGTCGCGCCGCAGGGGAGTGCGAAATGAGGATCCGCAAGGAACTGTGGTTCGGCTTCTCGCTGATGGCGATCATTCTGATCGCTGTCCTGATCTACACCCCGTGGTCGGGCTTCGTCGACGGCCACCTCAACCACGACGATCTCGGCGCGCTCGGCCTGCTCATGCTGGCGCTCATCGTCGTCGCGATCATGCTGGGCTTTCCGACGGCGTTCACGCTGATGGGAATGGGTGTCTTCTTCGGCTGGGTGGCCTATCGGAGCGTCAATCCTGAGCTTGCCAACCAGCAGATCCTCGACCTGATGGTCCAGCGCGCCTATTCGGTCATGTCCAACGACGTGCTGATTGCGATCCCGCTGTTCGTGTTCATGGGCTACTTGGTCGAGCGCGCCAATCTGATCGAGAAGCTCTTCAAGAGCTTGCACCTGGCGCTGGCGCGCGTTCCGGGAGCACTGGCAGTGGCGACCATCGTCACCTGCGCGATCTTCGCCACCGCCACCGGCATCGTCGGCGCGGTGGTGACGCTGATGGGCCTGCTCGCGTTGCCGGCGATGCTGCGCGCCGGGTACAGCGTGCAGCTGTCGGCCGGTGCCATCACGGCGGGCGGATGCCTCGGCATCCTGATTCCGCCCTCGGTCCTCCTGATTGTCTACGGCGCGACCGCCGGCGTGTCGGTCGTCAAGCTCTACGCCGGCGCGTTCTTTCCTGGACTCATGCTCGCGGCTCTCTACGTGCTGTACGTCATCGTCGTCGCCAAGGTCAAGCCGCATCTCGCGCCGCCGTTGAGCGAAAGCGACCGCCAGGTCGCCCTGCCGTCGCTCTCCCAGGCGCTCAGCGGGCGTCACCGCAACGCGCCTGCCGGGCTGTTCAGCGCCATGCGAACTCCGGGTACGGCGAAAGGGCCGGTGGCCGGTCAGCTCTTCCTTTCGCTGCTGCCGGCGATCGCGATCGTCGCCCTGCTGGCCCTGATGTACGGCGGCGCCACCGCGCCGCCGCCCGTCGTCGACACCTCGGGGCTTGTGCAGGCGGGCGGCGGCTTCGTTGCCGAGGAAACGCCCGCGTCGGCCAGCGGGCTCGCCGAACCGCCTGCCGAGGGCGCGACCGACTCGACCTCGCTCAGCGAGCCACCGGTCGGGGCGGCAGGATCGACGCCTGCTGTGACAGCGCGCTTCGAAGCGCCCGCGGCAGGGACGTCGGCCGTGTTGCCGGCGATGCCGACGACCGAAGTCAAGGTCGAGCGCGTGCCGGCGCCGCCCTGGTTCTGGATCACGTTCGCGATCGGGGTCTTCAGCCTGGTGCTGGTCACCTGGCTGATGAACTGGAAGCGGCTCGAGATCTTCAAGATGCTGCTCACCTCGTTCTTCCCGCTGGCCGTCATGATCATTGCGGTGCTCGGTTCGATCGTGTTCGGCCTTGCGACACCCACAGAGGCGGCCGCCGTCGGCGCTCTCGGAGGCCTCTTGCTCGCCGGCGCATACCGATACCTCGCCGCCAGGCAGGTCAGTCCGAGTAGCCCTGTCACGGTCGCGTTGCGCGACCTCGGGGGCATCGTCAAGGAATCGTCGTTCCTCACCGCCAAGACCAGCGCGATGGTGTGCTGGCTGTTCGTGGGTTCGTCGATCTTTTCCGCATCCTTCGCGTTGCTGGGCGGACAGCAGATCATCGAGACCTGGGTGCTCTCTCTCGGCCTGACGACGCTGCAGTTCATGCTGCTCGCGCAGTTCATCATCTTCATCCTCGGCTGGCCGCTCGAGTGGACGGAGATCATCGTCATCTTCATGCCGATCTTCATTCCGCTGCTCGCCAAGTTCGGCGTCGACCCGCTGTTCTTCGGCCTGCTGGTGGCGCTGAATCTGCAGACGGCGTTCCTGTCGCCGCCGGTGGCGATGGCGGCCTTCTACCTGAAGGGCGTCGCGCCAAGGCACGTCACGCTGAACCAGATCTTCGCGGGCATGATGCCGTTCATGGGGATCCAGGTGATCGCCATCGCCCTGCTCTACCTGTTCCCGCAGATCGGACTGTGGCTGCCGCAGCTGCTCTACAAGTAGCCGGCTGACGGCCGTGCGCGCCGCAGGCCCGGTGGTCGCGCGGTGCCATGACAGAATCGCGGCCGTCCTTTGCTCGCCGCGCCGACTCCCGTGAAACTGGTCTTTCCGCACACCTTCGTGCCGTGGTTTCGCACGGTGGCGCCGCACATCCACGCCTATCACGGCAAGACCTTCGTCGTCGCCATCGCCGGCGAGCTGATCGCCGCCGGCAAGCTCGCCTCGTTCGCGCAGGACCTCGCCATCCTGCAGGCGATGGGCATCAAGATCGTTCTCGTGCACGGCTTCAGGCCGCAGGTCGACGAGCAGTTGCGCTCGAAGGGGCACGCAGCGCGCTACAGCCACGGCCTGCGGATCACCGACGCGATGGCCCTCGACAGCGCGCAGGAAGCGGCGGGCCAGCTTCGCTTCGAGATCGAGGCGGCGTTCTCGCAGGGTCTGCCCAACACGCCGATGGCGAATGCGATCGTCCGCGTCGTCTCGGGCAACTTCCTCACCGCGCAGCCGGTCGGCATCGTCGACGGCGTCGACTTCATGCACAGCGGCGTCGTTCGCAAGGTCGACGCCGCGGCGATCCGGCGCGCCATCGACATCGGCGCGATGCTGCTGCTCTCGCCGTTCGGCTTCTCCCCCACCGGCGAGGCGTTCAACCTGACGATGGAAGACGTCGCGACGAGCACGGCGATAGCGCTGCAGGCCGACAAGCTGCTCTTCGTCACCGAGACCGCCGGGATCCACGAGGACGCGGCCGACCCGGAATCGCCGATCGACACCGAGCTCGCCCTTGCCGAAGCGGAAAGGCTGCTGGTGGCGTTGCCGGCGCCGCTCGTTCCCACCGACACGGCCTTCTATCTCCGCCACTGCGTGCGCGCCTGCCGTGGCGGCGTCGAGCGCTCGCACATCCTGCCGTTCGCGATCGACGGCTCGCTCCTCATGGAGGTGTTCACGCACGACGGCATCGGCACGATGGTCGTCGACGAGAAGCTCGAGAGCCTGCGCCAGGCGACGGCCGACGACATCGGCGGCGTGCTACAGCTGATCGAGCCGTTCGAGCGCGACGGCACCCTGGTCAAGCGTGACCGGACCGAGATCGAGCGCGACATCGGCGACTACACGGTGATCGAGCACGATGGCGTCATATTCGGCTGCGCCGCGCTTTATCCTTATCCAGAGGCAAAAAGCGGCGAGATGGCGGCCTTCACGGTCTCGCCCCAGGTGCAAAGCCAGGGCGACGGCGAGCGGATATTGAAACGCGTCGAGCAGCGTGCCCGCGCACTCGGCCTGGAGAGCATTTTCGTGCTGACGACGCGGACCATGCACTGGTTTATCAAGCGTGGTTTCGTCCAGGTCGATGCCGATTGGCTCCCGGAGGCGCGCAAGCGCAAATACAACTGGGACCGCCGCTCGCAGGTATTCGTTAAGAAACTCGGCTGACCGGTATCCGGCAGCAAACAGCAGCGCCCGGCGCGGAGAAAGTCATGGCAAGAACAGTGCAATGCGTATATTTGAAGCGCGAGGCCGAGGGGCTCGATTTCTCGCCCTATCCCGGCGAGCTGGGCAAGCGCATTTACGCCTCGGTGAGCAAAGAAGCCTGGGCGGCCTGGATGAAGCACCAGACGATGCTGGTCAACGAGAATCGCCTCAACCTCGCTGATCAGCGGGCGCGCCAGTATCTGACGCGCCAGATGGAGAATTTCTTCTTTGGTGCCGGTGCGGAGCAGCCGAGCGGATATGTCCCGCCGACCTCCTAGACCTCCCTACAATCGGCGCCGGCATTCGATCGTAAATTTGAACAAGGCAATGCGCCATGGCGACACTCCAGGAATTGATGGGACAGCGGGAAGCGCTCGAGAAGCAAATCGAGCAAACCAGGAAGCAGGAGCGCGGCGATGCGGTCATTAAGGTTCGTGCCCTGATGGCCGAATATGGGCTGACCGTCGCCGATCTCGGTACTCGCGCGCCCGCAGGCAAGGCGAAGAAAACCAAATCGACCGGCAACAAGGTGGCGGCGAAATACCGCAATTCCTCGACCGGCGAATCCTGGAGCGGGCGCGGTTTGCAGCCTCGCTGGCTGAAGGCGGCGCTCGCGAGCGGCAGGAAGCTCGGCGACTTCGCGATCTGACCCGAGCCGGCGCCTCGCCGGCGCTACCGCCTGCCCGCGCGAGCGAGCGAGAATCGGCGCAGCGCGTTTGAATGGGGCTGCGACCCCCGTGTGCGGCGCGCACCCATCGATTCCATGATCCCGCCCGCCTTCGTCCACGACCTCCTGAACCGGATCGACATCGTCGAGATCGTCGGCCGGTCGGTCGAGTTGAAGCGCGCCGGATCGACTTGGAAGGGTCTTTGCCCGTTCCATGGCGAAAAGTCGCCGAGCTTCACCGTCACCCCGTCTCGTCAGACCTATCACTGCTTCGGCTGCGGCGTCCACGGCAACGCCGTGGGCTTTCTCATGGAGCAGCACGGCATGGGCTTCATCGAGGCCGTGCGCGACCTCGCCCAGCAGGCCGGCCTCAGCGTGCCCGAGGAAGCCGGTCAGCCCGGTGACCGGGAAGAAGCGGCGCGCCAGAAACAAAAGCAGCTCACTCTCAGCGACGTCCTCGCGCGCGCCGCCGAAGGTTATCGGCGCCAGCTGAAGTCGAGCGATCGCGCGATTTCCTACCTCAAGAGTCGCGGCCTCAGCGGCGAAGTCGCGGCGCGCTTCGGGCTCGGCTACGCGAGTGACGGCTGGCGCGGGCTGGCGAGCGTTTTCTCGAGCTACGACGACCCGTTGCTCGAGGAAAGCGGCCTGGTCATCGCGTCGGCCGACGAGGCGCGGGCGGACGAGGCCCCCGACACCGGGGCGGGCAAGAAGCGATACGACCGGTTCCGCGACCGGATCATGTTTCCGATCCGCTCGGTGCAGGGCTCGGTGATCGGCTTCGGCGGTCGAGTCCTCGATCGCGGCGAGCCGAAGTACCTCAATTCGCCCGAGACGCCGGTCTTCAGCAAGGGCCGCGAGCTGTACGGCCTGTTCGAGGCGCGGACGGCGATCCGCCAGCGTGGCCATGCACTCGTCGTCGAGGGCTACATGGACGTCGTCGCGCTGGCCCAGGCCGGCTTCGAGAACGCGGTGGCGACGCTCGGCACCGCCTGCACCGCCGAGCACGTGCAAAAGCTGGTGCGCTTCACCGACTCGGT
>JBDSLQ010000403.1:0-3604 GCA_039916285.1 Caldimonas sp. | reverse complement strand
CCAGCGTCTCGACCACCTGGCTGATCGAGATCCGGATGAAGCGCGAGCTGTCGTACGGGATCTCGTACTTCATGCCGGGCGGGAAGTAGCGGCTGAGCTCCTTCATTCGCACGTGGATCGCGTCGGCCGTGGCGAGCGCATTGCCGGTCGGCGCCAGCTGGACGCCGATGCCGGTCGACGGCCGGCCGTTGAGGCGCGCCGAGGTGCCGTAGTTCTGCCCGCCGAGTTCGATCCGGGCGACGTCCTTCAGCTTGACGGCCGAGCCGTCGGTATTGGCGCGCAGGACGACGTTGCCGAACTGCTCGACCGAGGTGAGCTGCCCGGCGATGACGACGGTGGCGCTGATCGGCTGGCCGGCGGCGATCGGCAGGTCGCCGATCGTCCCTGACGAGACCTGCGCGTTCTGCGCCCGGATTGCATTGGTGACGTCGTTGGTCGAGAGGTTGAAGCCGACCAGCTTGGCCGGGTCGATCCAGATCCGCATCGCCCGCTCGGTGCCGAACAGCTGCGCCTGGCCGACGCCCGGGATGCGCTGGATCTCGGGCAGGACGGTGCGCGACGCGTAGTCGCCGAGGGCGATCGGGTCGTACGCGCCGCTGTCAGACGAGAGGATCGTGAAGAGCAGGAAGTTCGAGCGCGCCTTGTCGACGCGAACGCCTTGCTGGATCACCGCCGCGGGCAGGCGCGGCGCGGCGCGCGACAGGCGGTTCTGGACGTCGACCTGGGCGAAGTTGGGATCGGTGCCCGACTCGAACGTGAGCGTGATCGAGCCGACGCCGTTGGCCTGGCTTGTCGACTCGAGGTAGATGATGCCGGGCGAGCCGTTCATCTCCTGCTCGATGACGCTGATCACGCTGTCCTCGAGCGTCTGCGCCGATGCGCCCGGATAGACCGCGGTGACGACGATCGACGGCGGCGCGACGGTCGGGTACTGGGCGATCGGCAGCTGCTTGATCGCGACCCCGCCCATGACGACGATGAATAGCGCGATCACCCACGCGAAGATGGGACGGTCGATGAAGAACTCGGCCATGCCTCGGCGCTCAGCGGGGCGCGGACGCCGGTGCCGAAGAAGCGGGCGCGGCAGCCGGTCGCGTCGCGCCGCCGGCCGACGCCGAGCTTTGCCAGGGCACCGGCTTCACCGGCGCCTTGCCGCGCAGCTTCTGGAAGCCGTCGACCATGACCGTCTCGCCCGCCTTGAGGCCGTCGAGGATGATCCACTCGCCGCTCTGCGCCGCGCCGACCTTGACCGGCCGCGGCGCGACCATGCCGTCGGCGCCGACGACCATGACGCTGTCGCCGGTCGAGCCCCGCTGCACCGCCTGCTGCGGCACGACGATGCCGCTCGACATCTCGGCCTGCTCGAGGCGGACGCGGACGTACATGCCGGGGAGGAGAAGGCCGCGCGGATTGGGCACCTCGGCGCGCAGGGTGATTTGCCCCGACGTCGGATCGACGCTGAGATCGGAGAAGAGCAGTTTGCCGGCCTGCGGGTAGACGCTGCCGTCCTCGAGGACGATGCGAACGCTCGCCGAGTCGGCGCCGCCGGCGCGCTGGAATTTGCCGCTCTCGACCGCGCGGCGCAGCGCCAGCACGTCGGTCGTCGACTGCGTGAAGTTCACGTACATCGGGTTGACCTGCTGGATCAGCGCGAGCGGGGTCGCCTCGCCCTGGCCGACGAGGGCGCCCTCGGTGACGAGGGCGCGGCCGATGCGGCCGGAGATCGCCGCGGTCACGGTCGCGTAGCCGAGATTGATCTGGCCGCTCTGCAGGTTCGCGCGCGCGGCGGCGACGTCGGCCTCGGCGGTCTTTTGCGCCGCGACCGCGTTGACGTAGTCCTGCTTGCTGATCGCGTTGGCCTCGAGCAGCGGCTTGTAGCGCTCGGCCTGGGCGGTCGCCTGCGTCAGCCCGGCCTGGGCGCGCGCGAGCGTCGCCTGTCCGCTGGCGACCGAGCTCTGCAGCGAAGACGGGTCGATCTTGAAGAGCGGCTGGCCCGCCTTGACGTCGCTGCCTTCGGTGAAGAGGCGCTTCTGCAGGATGCCGGTGGCGCGCGCTCGCACCTGGGCGACGCGCGACGCCTCGAGCCGGCCCGGCAGCTCGGTGACGAGGCCGACCGCGCGCGGCTGCACCGTGACGACGCCGACCTCGGCCGGCGGCGGCGCGCCGCCCGGGCCGGGACCCTTGCCGCCGGCGGCGGCCGGGGCGTCGTCCGTCTTCGCGCCGCACGCCGCGACAAGCGCCGCGACAGCCAAGGCAAGCAGCCGTGTCCGGGACGAAAGGCGGAGCGAGATCATCGAAGGGTCCGTCGCGGCGAAAGCTGCCGAGAATAGCCGAGCCTCGCACTTCGCGAGCCGGCTGCTCGCGCGCGGCTTCAGCCCGCCGGCAGCGCCGCGCCGCAGTCCTGGCAGAAGCGTGCGCCCGGCGCGTGGCCTTGGGTGCCGGTGGGCGGAACAACGGCGATCCGGTCAGCCTTCATCACATCACCCGTCCGAGCCGCGCTCGAACTTGAAGACGGCGACGCTGGCGAGCAGGTTAGGGAGCGTCCTCACCGCCCTGCCGGCCTGGATGCCGAACGAATCGAGGATCGTCAGGCCGTCTTTCCTCGCCAGGATCTCGAAGTCGGCAAACGTGCCGACGCGGATGTTCGGCGTGTCGTACCACTCGTACGGCAGAACGCGCGTCACTGGCATGCGGCCGGCGGCGACGTGCAGGCGGTTCGGCCAGTGCGCGAAGTTCGGGAAGCTGACGATGCCGATGCGACCGACGCGCGCCGTCTCGCGCAGCATCTTCTCGGTGTTCTTCAGGTGCTGCAGGGTGTCGAGCTGGAGGACGACGTCGAAGCTGCGGTCGTCGAACAGCGCCAGGCCTTCCTCGAGGTTGAGCTGGATGACGTTGACGCCGCGCTCGTGGCAGGCGAGCACGTTCTCGTCGGCGATCTCGATGCCGTAGCCGCTGCAGCCACGCTCGCGCTGGAGCAGCGCGAGCAACTCGCCGTTGCCGCAGCCGAGGTCGAGCACGCGCGAGCCGTGCGGCACCAGCCCGGCAATGAGCTCGATGTCCTTCCTGTCACTCACTGACTAGAACCCGCTCCCTTGAGGGAGCGGGCAGGGTGAGGGTGGGTCTCATGACTGCCCGAAGGGCATGTTTCGAGCGCGAGGCGCTCGAAACATGCCCGCATGACGCCGTGATATCTCGGGTCGTCGAGCAGGAAGGCGTCGTGGCCGTGCGGCGCATCGATCTCGGCATAGCTGACGTCGCGCCGGTTGTCGACCAGCGCCTTGACGATCTCGCGCGAGCGCGCCGGCGCGAAGCGCCAGTCGGTCGTGAAGCTGATGAGCTGGAAGCGGCACGATGACTTCGCGAAGGTCGCCGTCAGGTCGCCGCCGTGCGCGGCCGCCGGGTCGAAGTAGTCGAGGGCGCGGGTGATGAGCAGGTAGGTGTTGGCGTCGAAGTATTCGCTGAACTTGTCGCCCTGGTGGCGCAGGTAGGCCTCGATCTGGAACTCGATCTCCTGGGTCGAGTAGAACGGCGCCGCGCCCTGCATGCCACGCCCGAACTTGGCCTCCATCGAGTCGTCGGAGAGGTAGGTGATGTGGCCGATCAT
>JBDSLQ010000402.1:0-4689 GCA_039916285.1 Caldimonas sp. | reverse complement strand
GCCGACACAGTCTGCACGCAATCGTCGAGAACGTGACGGAAAAGACGCCGCTCCCGACGAGGCGGCCGAAATTGACGAGGAAGGTCCTGGGAGAGAACGTCGCGCCGGGATCGGTCGAGTTCAAGGTCAGCGTGGGAGGAGCCTTCGCCGAACCCACAGGCCACACTGATGCGCCGCGGCAGTTACTCGCCGAGTCGACTCCAGCGCCGACTGGGTCGTCATGTCGTCTCGACGCTACCCACTCTTCACGAGCGCCAACAACCCTTCCAGCTCGGTCATCGCGTCCGCCTCGTGCAACGGCTTGTCGTTGCGGATGCGCAGCATGCGGGGAAAGCGCACTGCGATGCCGCTCTTGTGCCGACTGCTTTTCTGGATGCCTTCGAAGCCGAGCTCGAAGACAAGGCTCGGCCTGACGCTTCGCACCGGGCCGAACTTCTCGAGCGTCGTCTGTCGGATGATGCGGTCGACGACCTTGAACTCCTCGTCGGTGAGCCCCGAGTAAGCCTTGGCGAAGGCCACGAGCTGGAGCGCGCTCTCGCCGGGTGGCTCGCGCCTGCCGATCGCTTCGATCGTGGCCTCGGCCTCCGCGGCATCGGCGGGACGCCGGTTCCACACCGCGAAGGTGTAGTCGGTGTAGACGCTGGCGCGCCGGCCGTGGCCGGCCTGCGCGTAGATGAGAACGCAGTCGACGCTGAGCGGATCGATCTTCCACTTCCACCAGGTGCCGGCGGCGAGGTCGTCCTGCTTCCTGCGGCCGGTGCCGTAGCGCGCGTCGCGGTGCTTCAGCATCAGGCCCTCGACGCCGCGCGCGCGCGATTCGCGGCGAAGCTCGGCGAGCGCCGCCCAGTCTGGTCGATGTTCGACCGGGGAAAGGCGCAAACCGCCGTCCAGCACGGCCGCGCCGGCAGTCGCGGCCGCGCCGAGCAGGGCCTCGAGCAGCGCGCGGCGCTCGTGCTGCGGCCGCTCGCGCAGGTCCGCGCCTTGCTGCTCGAGCAGGTCGTAGGCGATGAATCCGACCGGCGCGTCGGCGAGAACCTTCTTCGTGACCACCTTGCGGCCGATACGCTGCTGCAGCAGATTGAACGGCGCGACGCGACCGTCCTTCCAGACGACGATCTCGCCGTCGAGCACGGTCCCGTTTGCGAGCGTGCTCGCCAGGACGACGATTTCCGGGAAGCGATCGGTGACCAGCTCCTCGCCGCGCGACCAGATCCAGACCTGGCCGGCGCGCTTGATCACCTGCGCGCGGATGCCGTCGTACTTCCACTCGACGATCCAGTTGGCCGGCGCGGCCAGCTTTGTCGCGATCTCGGTTTCCGGGAGGTCGAGCTGGTGGGCGAGGAAGAACGGATACGGCTGGCCGATGTCGAGCGGCCCGGCATCGCCCGACGCGGTGAGCTGCGCATAGCGCTCGGCGCTCGGCGTCGCGCGCCCGTCGGTGTAGCCCATCATGCGCTGGGCCACGAGCTTGGCGTCGATGCCCGCGCCTTCGGCGAGCGCGCGCTGCACGAGCAGCTTGCTGACGCCGACGCGAAAGCCGCCCGCGATGAGCTTGTTGAGGAGGAAGCGCCCGGAGGTGTCGAGCTCGTCCCAATACGAGGTGACGCGCGCCCCCTGCTCTTCCGGCGCGAGGCCGCGCAGCGGCAGCAGGCGTTCCTCGACCCACTCGGCGAGGCCGACGTCGCTCGTGCGCGCGGCCGGCGGCAGCACGTGCGCGACGGTCTCGGCGAAATCGCCCACCGCCTGGTAGCAGGCATCGAACAGCCAGTCGTCGATGCCGGCGCGGCGGCACGCGCTCGCCCACAGCACACCGCTCGGGACGACCTGGCGCGGCTTGCCGCCGGCGAGGAAGTACACCGCCCACGCGGCGTCGCGCGGCGCGGCGGCGGCGAAGTAGCGTTTCAGCGCCTCGACCTTGGCGAGCGTCGCCGTGCTGCGGTCGAGCTCGCCGAAGAGGCGCGCGAACAGCTTCATGCGCCGGCGTCGTCGACCGGGAGATCGTCCGGCGCGACGACGATGCGCGCCGCCTCCGCGTCGCTGATCGATTCGGCGACGTGCTCGGCGGCCTGCTCGGACGCGGTGGCCGCGGCGCCGACGGCGCCCGGCAGCTCGTCGTCCTCGCCGCCGTACTCGGTCGCGAACGCGCCAGCCTCCCACCCCTGGTCGCCGAGCCAGCGGACCATCACCGCCTCGTAGCCGTGCGTGACGATCACGCGCTCGGCGCCGGTCGCGGCGATTGCGCGCTGCAGGCCCGGCCAGTCGGCGTGATCGCTGAGGATGAAGCCGCGATCGACCGAGCGGCGCCGGCGCGCCCCGCGCAGCTGCATCCAGCCGCTGGCGAAGGCATCGCTGTAGTCGCCGAAGCGCCGGGTCCAGGTCGAGCCTTGCGCCGAGGGCGGCGCGACGATGAGGGCGCGCCGGAACAGCGCCTTGTCCTTGACCTCGGTGGCGACCGGCGTCTCCGGAAGATCGACGCCGGCGGCGCGATAGGCGCGGTTGAGCGGCTCGACGGCGCCGTGCACGAAGATCGGGCCGATCGAGCGGTCGACGCCCTTCAGGATGCGCTGCGCCTTGCCGAAAGCGTAGCCGAGGAGCAGGCTGGCGCGGCCGGCTTCGGCATTGTCGCGCCACCACTCGTCGATGTCGGCGAACAGCTCGGCCTGCGGCTGCCAGCGGTAGATCGGCAATCCGAAGGTCGATTCGGTGATGAAGCAATGGCAGCGCACCGGCTCGAACGGCGCGCAGGTCGGGTTGTCCTCGCCCGGGTCGGCGCTGCTGCCGGCGACGTAATAGTCGCCCGAGGCGACCCAGACTCGGCCTTCGTGCTCGAGCCGGACCTGCGCCGAGCCGAGCACATGGCCGGCGGGATGCAGGCTCAGGCGAACGCCGAAGTGATCGATCTCCACACCGTACGGCAGCGTCTGCAGGTCGATCTCGCCGAGCCGCGTTCGCAGCACGCCTTCGGCGGGGGCCGCGGCGAGGTAGTGCGCGTTGCCGCGGCGCGAGTGGTCGCCGTGGGCGTGCGTGATCACGGCGCGATCGACCGGCCGCCAGGGGTCGATATAGAAATCGCCCGCCGGGCAGTACAGCCCTTCCTTGCGCTGGACGACGAGGTCGTCGCTCATCGGCTCGTCTCGGCTCAGTAGCGATGCCGCGTCGCGAACAGGGCCAGGCGCATCAGCCCGTAGGCGATCCAGGCCAGCGTTCGCACGTGCCACGGCCGATGCAGATGGTGCTTCTTCTCGACCTGCTTGCCGACGTCGCGCACGGCGGCGACGAGGTGGCCGCGCAGCGCTGCGGCGAACGCGTCGTCGCGGACGATGACGTTGGCCTCGCGCGCCAGCAGCAGGCTGATCGGATCGAGGTTCGACGAGCCGACGGTGACGATCGCGCCCTGCGGGTTGTCGAACACCGCGACCTTGGCGTGCAGGAAGCTCGGCTCGTACTCGATGATCTCGATGCCGGCATCGAGCAGCGTGCCGTACATCGCCCGGCTCGTGTGGTGCTGCATGAAGTACTCGTAGCGTCCCTGCAGCAGCAGGGTGATGCGGACGCCCCGCTTGGCCGCCTTGAGGAGCGCCGTCTGCAAAGCCACGCCGGGAACGAAGTACGCGTTGGCGATCAGGATCTCCTGCTGGGCCTGGTTGATCGCGTAGCGGTAGAAGTACTCGATGCGCTTGCGGAAGCGGACGTTGTCGCGCACGACGAGGGCGGCGAGCATGCCGGCGTGCGGCTTGTGGGCGTCGTCGTCGAATTCCTCGCCGCCCGTGTAGGCGTCTTCGGCATCGGTTCCGGCACTCGCGGCAGCGCGGACCGACTCGAGCGCCGCAGCAAAATCGAAACGCTTCGCCTCGCGCGTCGCCTGGACGCGCATCCACAAGCGCGTCATCGTCTCGTGGACGTCGGCGACGAGCGGGCCTTCGACGCGGACGGCGAAGTCGAAGCGCGGCTTCTCGAGCGAGCCGTAGGCCGGGTCGCGGTGGTCGTCGATCAGGTTGATGCCGCCGCAGAACGCCACCTGCCCATCGACACAGGCGAGCTTGCGATGCATGCGGCGCCAGCGCTTGGGCAAGAGAACGCGCCAGCCGCGCGCCGGGTTGAAGACGCGCCAGAACAGGCCGGCCGCCTTCCAGCGCGCCTGCCAGTCGGCCGGCACGTCGCCGGTGCCGATGCCGTCGACGACGACGCGAACGCAGACGCCACGCGCCGCGGCGCGCTCGAGCGCTGCGGCGACCGCGAGCACGCTGCCTGCGAAATCGAAGATGTAGGTCTCGACCAGCACTTCGGCGCGGGCGGCGTCGATCGCTTCGGCGAGCGCGGCGAAAAGTGCCGAGCCGCTCGTGACGAGATCGATCCGGTGGCCCGGCCTCAGGGCTCGCGCCGCGCGCGCGGTGCGTCCGTCGCTTGCCATCGTCGTCGCGTCGCGTTACGCGAGCTCGAGCTCGGCGACCAGCGGCAGGTGGTCCGACATGCGCGCCCAGGCGGCGCCGCGCGGCACGCGCGTCGACGCGCAGCGAAACCCGCGCGTGTAGATGCGGTCCATCGAGAACAGCGGCAGGCGAGAGGGGAAGGTGTTGTAGCGCGCCGGCGGGTCGCCCGGAACGAGCGCGCGGTACAGGTCGCAGTCGGTCATCGGCAGGTCGAGCTTGTCGCCCCAGTCGTTGAAGTCGCCGGCGACGATGACCGCCT
>JBDSLQ010000401.1:0-5106 GCA_039916285.1 Caldimonas sp. | reverse complement strand
GCGTCCACGGCTACGGTCTGACGCCGCAGATCGTCGACCTCGTCCTCGCCGCCGGCGCCGAAGTGCTGATGACGGTCGACAACGGCATCGCCAGCCTGGAAGGCGTCGCCCACGCGCAGGCGGCCGGACTCGCGGTCGTGATCACCGATCACCACCTGCCGGTCAAGACCGGCGACGGCGTCGTCCTGCCCACGGCCGACGTGATCGTCAACCCGAACCAGCCGGGTTGCACGTTCGCGAGCAAGCACCTGGCCGGCGTCGGCGTCGCCTTCTACGTGCTGCTCGCGCTGCGCGCGGAACTGCGCGGGCGCGGCGAGTTCGCCCTCGCCGCCCAGCCACGGCTCGACGCCTTGCTCGACCTCGTCGCGCTCGGCACCGTCGCCGACGTCGTCCGCCTCGATCGCAACAACCGCTGCCTGATCGCGCAGGGATTGAAGCGAATCCGCGCCGGCCGGCTGCAGCCGGGCATCGCGGCGCTGTTCGCGGTGGCCGGGCGCGATCCGCGCCAGGCGAGCGCCGCCGACTTCGGTTTCGCGATCGGCCCGCGCCTGAACGCGGCCGGCCGCCTCGCCGACATGACGCTCGGGATCGAGTGCCTGCTGAGCGACGACCCGTCGCGCGCCCACGAATTGGCGACGATGCTCGACGAGATCAACCGCGAGCGGCGCACGCTCGAAGCGACGATGCGCGAGGACGCCGAGGCGCAGGTCGACCGCGCCTTCGCCCTGAGCGGCGACGTCGAGCCGGCGCTCGCGGTGTTCGACCCGTCGTTCCACGAAGGCGTCGTCGGCATCATCGCCTCGCGCCTGAAGGATCGCCTGCACCGGCCGAGCTTCGTCTTCGCGCTCGGCCAGGACGGATCGCTGAAGGGCTCGGGGCGATCGATCGACGGCTTTCATCTGCGCGACGCGCTCGACCTCGTCAGCAAGCGCCATCCCGGCTTGCTGCTGCGCTTCGGCGGGCACGCCATGGCGGCAGGTTGCACGATCGCGCAGGCCGACTTCGAGACCTTTCGCGGCGCCCTGCAGGGCGTTGCGCGCGAAGGCCTCGACGCCGCGACGCTCGAGCGGACGCTCTTCAGCGACGGCCCGCTCGCCGCCGAGCACTTCGATCCCTCGACGGTGCGCCTCCTCGAAGGGCAGGTCTGGGGCTCCGCCTTCGAGGCGCCTCTCTTCTGCGACGCGGTCGAGATCGTCTCGCAGCGCCTCGTCGGCGACAAGCACCTGAAGCTCGCCGTTCGCGTCGGCGGCGTCGTCCGCGACGCGATCTGGTTCGGCCGCGTCGAGCCGGTCGCCGATCGCGTCCGCCTCGCCTGGCGTCTCGGGCTCGACGCCTACAACGGGCTCGAGCGGGTGCAGATGATCGTCGTCGCGATCGAGTAGCGGGTGAGCGAGCGGTGCTACGGCGCCGTCGTCGGCAGGCGGCTTCCGGAAGCGGCGATGCGCAGCTCGCCGTCTCCGGCTTCGACGGCGTCGATCCGAGCCGGCAGCGGATAGGCGGCGACGTCGACGAGCGGGTTGATGGCGCGCTCGATGACGGCGCGCAGGAAAGGCGCGGCGTCGGCCGAGCCGATGCGGACGCGATCGACTGCCAGTCGCAATTGCGAGCCCGACGCGAACAGGCGGCCCTGGAACTCGGCGCCGGTGCCGATCTCGAGGGCGATGCCGCCCAGCCGCGGCGCCCCGGCGATAGCGACGCGATCGGGCGCGCTGAAGACGACCGACGGATCGGCGATCCAGGCGCTCTTGCGCAGGTACTCGGCCAGGTCGCCTCCGCGCAGGTGCAGCTCGGCGCGCGTCGCGGCGACGGCCGTCAACCTCTTCTCGGAGCGGTCGACGACAACGCCCTGCAAATCGAGCTCGAGGCGATCGATGACGGGCGCGTTGGCGCGGGCGGTGCGCCGGCCGACGAAGCGGACGCGCTCGAAGCGGCTACCGTCGAGGCTCGCGCCCGAAACGCGCACGTCGTAAGACTCCGCAGGGCCGACGACGCGCGCAAGCGCTTCGCGCAACGCCGCTTCGGCACGCTGATCGAGATAGGTCGAGCACGCCGTCGCGGCGAGCAGGGCGATCGCGGCGAGGCATCTTGCGAGCAGGTTCAGGACAGGCATTAAAGCTCGGACATCCCGTAAAGACGAACGACGGCGGAGGAGCACGCGGCGTGCCTTCGCGACGCCGCCACTATGATGCGACGAACGGACTTTCGCATGAACGCCGACCTGCACTGCCACTCGACCCTCTCCGATGGCACGCTCGAGCCCGAAGCGCTGGCTGCGCGCGCGAAGGCGAACCGCGTCGAGCTCTGGGCCTTGACCGACCACGATGAGCTCGGCGGCCAGAAGCGCGCGCGCGAGGCCGCCCGTGCCGCCGGCCTGGCCTATCTGAACGGCGTCGAGATCTCGGTCACCTTCCTCGACACCACCGTCCACATCGTCGGCCTCGGCATCGACAGCGACGACGATCAGCTGCGCCAGGGCCTCGCGGCGACGCGCAGCGGCCGCGAGGCACGCGCCCGCGAGATGGCCGACGAGCTTGCCAAGGTCGGCATCGCCGGCACCTACGAAGGGGCGCTGCGCTACGTCGGCAACCCCGACCTGATCTCGCGAACCCACTTCGCACGCCACCTCGTCGAGAGCGGCGTCTGCGCCGACACGCAGGAAGTCTTCCGTCGCTTCCTCGTCGACGGCAAGCCCGGCTTCGTGCCGCATCGATGGGCAACGCTGAAGAACGCGGTGACCTGGATCGGCGACGCCGGAGGCATCGCCGTCGTCGCCCACCCGGCGCGCTACAAGTTCTCGCCCACCGAGGAGTACGCGCTCTTCACCGAGTTCAAGGGCCACGGCGGGCGCGGCGTCGAGGTCGTGACCGGCAGCCACACCGCAGCCGAGGCCGGGCGCTACGCCACGACCGCGCAGGAGTTCGATCTGCTCGCATCGCGGGGCAGCGACTTCCACAGCCCCGACGAGAGCCGGATCGATCTCGGCGGCCTGCCGCCCCTGCCGGGGACGCTCGCTCCGGTCTGGGACGCGCTGGCCGAGCGTATCCACAGGCCGGGCTAGGGCCGGCGCAGGCGCCGACAATCGGCGCATGGCCCAGTACTTCGAAGTCCACCCGCTGAATCCGCAGCCGCGCCTGCTCAGGCAGGCGGCGCAGATCCTCCAGGCCGGCGGCATCGCCGCGATCCCGACCGACTCGAGCTACGCGCTCGCCTGCCACCTCGACGACAAGAGCGCGGCCGAGCAGCTGCGCCGGATCCGCGGCGTCGACGACCGCCATCACCTGACCTTGCTCTGCCGCGACCTCTCCGAGCTGGCGAGCTATGCCCACGTCGACAACCGCCAGTACCGGCTCCTCAAGCTGGCGACGCCGGGGCCGTTCACCTTCATCCTCGAGGCGACCAAGGAAGTGCCGCGCCGCGTCTCGCATCCTTCCCGGCGCACGATCGGCCTGCGCGTGCCCGACCATGCGGTGACGAGCGCGCTGCTCGACCTGCTCGGCCAGCCGCTGCTCGCGACGACGCTGATCGCGCCGGGCGAGAGCGAGCCGATGAACGACCCGGCGCTGATCCGCGAGCGCTTCCGCTTCGAGAAATCGGTGCAGGCGATCGTCGATGCCGGCGCCTGCCCGATGCAGCCGACGACGGTGATCGACCTGAGCGACGACGCGCCGGTCGTCGTCCGCCTCGGCCGCGGCGATCCGGCCCTGCTCGGCCTCACGGTCGAAGCCGACGCCTGATCCGCGTCCCTCGCATCGAGGCCGTCTCGACGAGCGGGGCTTGACAGCGGGGCGGGCTGCTACTACAGTGATATCACTCTGAAATCGCTCGGCGGTGCCGGCGACACGCAGGGGCGAATCATAAGGAGCGTGTCATGGCCATCCAGTCGGCAGAAGAACGGCCCGCGGCGACGAGCAGCGGCTTCGTCTACATCACCCTCGGCCTGCTCGGCCTCGTCGTCGCCGGCGTCGTGTTCGCGACCCGACCGATGGGGCCGACGCTGGCGCTCGTCGTTTGCGCGGTCCTGCTCGCCCTCTGGTGCCTCGGTGGCCTGTACATGCTGCAGCCGAACCAGGCGGCATTGCTGCTCCTCTTCGGCAAGTACCGCGGCACCGATCGCTCGGGCGGCCTGCGCTGGGCCAATCCCTTCTATTCCAAGACCAAGATCTCGGTGCGCGCGCACAACTTGAACAGCGAGAAGCTGAAGGTGAACGACCTGCGCGGCAACCCGATCGAGATCGCCGCGACCGTCGTCTGGCGCGTCGACGATACGGCGCGGGCGAGCTTCGACGTCGAGAACTACGAGGCCTACGTGCTGACCCAGGCCGAGTCGGCGCTGCGCCACCTGGCGCTGAGCTACGCCTACGACAACCTCGAGGACCCGGGCCCGACCAGCAAGACCGAGGTGACGCTGCGCTCGGGCACCGAGGAGGTGGCGGTGGCCCTGCGCGACGAGCTGCAGCAGCGCTTCGACCAAGCCGGCCTGGTCGTCGTCGACGCCAAGCTCACCCACCTCGCCTATGCGCCCGAGATCGCCGGGACGATGCTGCGCAGGCAGCAGGCCGAAGCGGTGATCGCGGCGCGGACGAAGATCGTCCAGGGCGCCGTCGGCATGGTCGAGCTGGCGCTGAACGGTCTCGCCGAGCGCGGCCTGCTGCAGCTCGACGACGAGCGGCGCGCGGCGATGGTGAGCAACCTGCTCGTCGTCCTCTGCTCGGACCATGACGCGACGCCGGTGATCAACGCGGGCACCCTCTACAACTGAGCGCCTGCGGTCTGAAGCTTCACCGCCGATGGCGAGTCCCGACAAGAAGTCGTTCCTGCTGCGCATCGACCCTGCCCTCTGGGCCGCGATCGAGCGCCTGGCGGCGGCCGAGCTGCGCAGCGTCAACGCGCAGGTCGAGTACCTGCTGCGCGATGCGCTCGGGTCGCGCGGCCTGGGCGCGCCGCATCGCGCCCCCGACGGCAAGGACACCGCGGCGCGGCGCAAGCGATGACGACGATCGCGCCGCCGCGACGAGCCGCTAGGATCGACGCGGCGAGGAGCCATGGCCGAGATCTTTCTTTCCTATCGGCGCCAGGACAGCGAGAGCGCGACCGGAAGGCTCGCCG
>JBDSLQ010000400.1:0-2525 GCA_039916285.1 Caldimonas sp. | reverse complement strand
GGCCAAGCCGGCGAACATCGCCCGGCGCGGCGTCATCCGATCGTTCCAGATCCCGGCCGTCTTTCCGCATCTCACGGTGCTGGAGAACGTGCGCGTCGCGCTGCCTTCGTCCTGTCGACCGCCCTGGCCGGCCTGGCCGGCTCGCTGAAGACGCTCGTCGTCGGCTTCGCCGCGCTCACCGACGCCCACTGGTCGCTCTCGGGAGAGGTCGTCCTGATGACCCTTCTCGGCGGCCTCGGCACGTTCGCCGGCCCGGTGCTCGGCACCTTCACGATCATCAGCCTGCAGAACTTTCTCTCCGACCGGGTCGGCGCCTGGATCAACGTCATCATCGGCCTCATCTTCGTCGTCGCGTTCCGGCGCGGCTTTGTTGGCGAGCTGCTCGCTGCGCTGAGAAAACGGGCGAACTACACTGCCGCCTAAGTCCAAAACGAGGCGAGCGAAGCGAGATGAGCAAGCGGATGACGAGGGGCGAGCTTCAGGAGTCGCTGGGCGCCTTCAACCCGGTCGGGCACGCGGTCCTGGCGCTCGCCGACGACCAAGCCGCCGGGGCGGCGGCAAAGGCGTTTCGCGACGCCGGCTTCGCCGCCGACGACATCCTCGTCTACACCTCGGGCGAGCTGTTCCCTGACCTCAACGAGATGATGCGCAATGCCAGCGGCGCGGCCGGATTCGGCTACGAGATCACGCTGATGCGGCGCATGATGACGCTCGCGGGCGAGGGCGCAGGCTGGCTGATCGTGTATTCGCCCGACGAAGTCCAGGTGACGAAGGTCGCCGCGGTCGCCAAGCAGTTCGCAGCCAAGTCGGCGGTCCACTACGGCCGGCTCGCCAGCGAAGACTTGGTCTAGGCGCGGCCCGGGCGCTCAGCCGCCGTCGAACAACCCGCCGCTCGACTTCGGCGGCGCGACGCCGAGATGACGGTAGGCCGCGAGCGTGGCCACCCGGCCGCGCGGCGTCCGTTGCAGGAAGCCCTGCTGGATCAGGAACGGCTCGATCACGTCCTCGATCGTGTCGCGCTCCTCGCCGATTGCCGCAGCAACGTTGTCGAGGCCGACCGGGCCGCCGTCGAAGCGGTGGATCACCGCCTCGAGGAGCTTCCTGTCCATGACGTCGAGGCCGAACAGGTCGACGTCGAGCATCGCCAGCGCCTTGTCGGCGAGCGGCTTGGTGATCGTGCCGTCGCCCTTCATGTCGGCGAAGTCACGCACCCGGCGCAGCAGCCGGTTGGCGACGCGCGGCGTGCCGCGCGATCGGCGCGCGATCTCGAAGCCGCCTTCGGCATCGAGCGGCACGTCGAGGAGGCCGGCCGAGCGGCGCACGATCTGCGCCAGCTCTTCGGCGCTGTAGAACTCGAGCCGCGCGACGATGCCGAAGCGGTCGCGCAGGGGATTGGTGAGCATGCCGGCGCGCGTCGTCGCGCCGATCAGCGTGAACGGCTGCAGCTCGAGCTTGATCGAGCGCGCCGCCGGCCCCTCGCCGATCATGATGTCGATCTGGTAATCCTCGAGCGCAGGGTAGAGGATCTCCTCGACGACCGGCGAGAGGCGATGGATCTCGTCGATGAAGAGGACGTCGTTCTTCTCGAGGTTGGTGAGGATCGCGGCCAGGTCCTTGGGCTTCTCGAGCACCGGCCCCGAGGTCGAGCGCAGGTTGACGCCGAGCTCGTTGGCAATGATGTGCGAGAGCGTCGTCTTGCCGAGGCCGGGCGGCCCGAACAGCAGCACGTGGTCCATTGCCTCGCCGCGCATCTTCGCCGCGCCGATGAAGATCTCGAGCTGCTCGCGCGCCTTCGCCTGGCCGACGTACTCGGCGAGTCCCTTCGGCCGCAGCGCCCGCTCGATCGCTTCCTCGTTGGGAGATGCCGGCACGGCGCTCACGACCCGGACCCCGGGGCCGGCACCGCGCGGCGAGGCCGGGCCGGGCGCGAACTCGTCGGTCTGGATGCTCATGCGCGCGATTATGGTCACGCGTCAGCCGCTAGACTGGCGCGATGCAAGCAGCAGTATTTCGTGCCGCGCTCGGCGCGGCCTTTCTCTGCGCCGCCGTGGCGGCGCCGGCGTTCGCTCACGACAGCCGAGTCGGCGAGATCGCGATCCGCCATCCGTTCGCGACGCCTTCGGTTCCCGGCGCACCCAACGGCGCGGCGTACCTGGCGGCGATCGAGAACAAGGGCGCCGTTGCCGACCGCCTGCTTCGGGCCAGCACGCCCGCCGCCGCCCGCGTCGAGATCCACACGATGACCCTCGACGCCCAGAACGTGATGCGAATGCGCGAGATCGACGGCATCGCCCTGGCGCCGAAGGCGAAGGTGCAGATGAAGCCCGGCGCCGGCTTGCACCTGATGCTGATCGGCCTGAAGGCGCCGCTGAAGGAGGACGCGAGCTTTCCGATGACGCTCGAGTTCGAGCGCGCCGGCAAGGTCGAGGTCAAGGTGATCGTCGGGCCGCCGAAGCCCGGCGGCGCGGAAGCCGGTGGTCACACGCACTGAGCGCGAGCGCGACCTTCGCCGCGTTCAGCGCACG
>JBDSLQ010000399.1:0-3316 GCA_039916285.1 Caldimonas sp. | reverse complement strand
ACTACAAGCAGCGCGTCGATCCCGAGGGGCGCTTCAACCAGGGCAAGCTCCTGCGCGACGCCACCTTCGGCGCCGGCGTGCTGAAGGCCGACCTGACGAACGCCTACACGCCGAGCTTCGGCCTCATGGGCCACGAGTCGCTGATCATGCAGCAGAGCGACATCGGCGAGATCGCGACCTCGATCAAGGATTGCCTGCGCTGCGGCAAGTGCAAGCCGCCGTGCGCGACGCACGTTCCGCGCGCCAACCTGCTGTACAGCCCGCGCAACAAGATCCTCGCGACCTCGCTCCTGATCGAGGCCTTTCTCTACGAGGAGCAGACGCGGCGCGGCATCTCGCTGCGCCACTGGGAGGAGTTCGAGGACGTGGCGGACCACTGCACGGTCTGCCACAAGTGCCTGGCGCCGTGCCCGGTCGACATCGATTTCGGCGAGGTCTCGATGAACATGCGCAACCTGCTGCGCAAGATGGGGCAGAAGAGCTTCCGGCCGGCGAGCAAGGCGGCGATGCTCTTCCTCAACGCGACCAGCCCGGAGGCCATCAAGGTCATGCGCGTGGCGATGGTCGACATCGGCTTCAAGGCGCAGCGCGCCGCCAACAACATGCTGCGCGGCCTCGCCAACGCGCAGACTGCAAGACCGCCGGCGACGGACGGCAGGGCGCCGCTCAAGGAACAGGTGATCCACTTCATCAACAAGAAGATGCCGGGCGGCCTGCCGACCCGGACCGCGCGCGCGCTGCTCGACATCGAGGACAAGGCCTACGTGCCGATCATCCGCAACCCGAAGTCGACCAATGCCGACACGGAAGCGGTGTTCTATTTCCCGGGCTGCGGCTCGGAGCGGCTGTTCTCGCAGGTCGGCCTGGCGACGCAGGCGATGCTCTGGCACGCCGGCGTGCAGACGGTGCTGCCGCCGGGATATCTTTGCTGCGGCTATCCGCAACGCGGCTCGGGCGACTTCGACAAGGCCGAGAAGATCATTACCGACAACCGCGTGCTATTCCACCGCGTCGCCAACACTCTCAACTACCTCGACATCAAGACCGTCGTGGTCAGCTGCGGAACCTGCTACGACCAGCTGCAGGGCTACGAGTTCGAGAAGATCTTCCCCGGCTGCCGGATCATCGACATCCACGAGTACCTGCTCGAGAAGGGCATCACGCTCGGCGGCCCCGGCGACGGCCCCGACGCGGCCGCGCCGGGCTATCTGTTTCACGATCCATGCCACAGCCCGATGAAGCTGCGCGAGCCGCTCGTGACGGTCAAGGCCCTGGTCGGCGAGAACGTTCGCAAGAGCGAACGCTGCTGCGGCGAGAGCGGCACCTTCGGCATCAGCCGCCCCGACATCGCGACGCAGGTGCGCTTTCGAAAGGAAGAAGAGCTGAGGAAGGACGAGGCGGCGCTGCGCTCGATGATCGCTGCCGATGCACCGGCGAACGCGGGCCCCGTCGCGGCGAAGGGCAATCTCAAGATCCTGACCTCCTGCCCGAGTTGCCTGCAGGGGCTCCAGCGCTACAAGGGCGATCTCGCCAACGGCCTGCTCGAGGCCGACTACATCGTCGTCGAGATGGCGAACCGCATCCTTGGCGAGGACTGGTTGCCCGAGTACGTGGAGCGTGCCAATGAAGGCGGCATCGAACGCGTGTTGGTGTGAGCGGTTGGGCCCGCTCTCACCAACCCCTCCCTCCAGGAGGGAGGGGCTAGCACTCGTGGCTACACTGCCGCAGCCATGAACGCTCGTTCCTCGCCGCGTCATCCGACGTCGATCACCGTCCACCAGACGAGCCGCGTGCTCGAAGTCGGCTTCGACGACGGCAACACCTTCAAGATCCCGTTCGAGCTGATGCGCGTCTATTCACCGTCGGCGGAGGTGCAGGGGCACGGGCCTGGCCAGGAGATCCTGCAGACGGGCAAGCGCGACGTCGAGGTCGCCGCGCTCGAGCCGATCGGCAACTACGCGGTGCTCCCGCGCTTCTCGGACGGCCACGAGACGGGCATCTTTTCGTGGGACTACCTCTACTTCCTCGGCTCGCAGCAGAGCGAGTTGTGGAAGAAGTACGAGGAGCGGCTCGCCAAGGAAGGCGTCGATCGCGACGCGCCGATGGGCGGGGCGGCCTCGGCTTCGTCATGCGGCCATTCCCACTGAACGAAGCGCCTGGCGACATGAGCGACACCCACTTCGGCTTCGGCACCGTGGACGAGAAGGCCAAGGCTGGCCGCGTGCGCGGCGTGTTCGATTCGGTGGCGCCGAAATACGACGTCATGAACGACCTGATGTCGCTCGGCCTGCACCGCCTGTGGAAGGCGTACGCGGTCGGCGTGGCGCGGGTTCGCCCGGGCGACTTCGTCCTCGATCTCGCCGGCGGCACCGGCGACCTGGCGCGCGCCTTCGCCGCGCCGGCCGGCGCGCGCGGCATGGTCGTCCACAGCGACATCAACGAAGCGATGCTGCGCCAGGGCCGCGATCGACTGCTCGACGAAGGCCTGGTGCTGCCGGCGCTGCTCTGCGACGCCGAATCGCTGCCGTTCGCCGCCGCCACCTTCGACCTCGTCAGTGTCGGCTTCGGCCTGCGCAACATGACCCACCAGGAGAAGGCGCTCGCCGAGATGGCGCGAGTCCTCAAGCCCGGCGCGCGCCTGCTCGTCCTCGACTTCTCGAAGGTCGCGGCGCCGCTTGCCAAGGCCTACGACTGGTACTCGTTCAACGTCCTGCCGCGCATCGGCCGCTGGGTCGCCGGCGACGGCGAAAGCTATCGCTACCTCGCCGAGTCGATCCGCGTCCATCCCGACCAGGCGACGCTGAAGGCGATGATGAAGACGGCCGGATTCGGCCACGTCGACGTCCACAACCTGAGCGCCGGCGTGGTCGCCCTGCACGTGGGGATCAAGTGCTGAGCACCGGCGCCCCGGCGATCCGCCTGCCGCGTCGTTGGCGAGCGCCGCTGTCGCTCGGCCTGGGCGTACCGCTTCTCCTCGGCAGCTCGCCGGCAGCGGCGGCAGGGACGGGCGGCGCCCTCATCGCCGGCAGCGTGACGACGTGGCTCGGCATGCTCGCCGCCCTGCTCGCGCTGCTCGCGCCGCGCCGCCCGGGCGATGTCGCCGGTGCCGCGGCGGTGGTGGTCGTCGCCGCGCTCTTCTTCGCAGTCCTGGCGTGGCGCCGGCAGCAGCAGCGTACGCGGAGCCGGGCAGGCAGGGTGGCTGCCGGCGCGGGCCGCCCGACGCGGTCGCTGTTCGATAGCGTGCCGCGCGTCGCCTCGCCGGCCGCCGCGGCGGTCGATGGCGCCGAGGTGCTCGAGGCGGCACGCTCGCGCTTTC
>JBDSLQ010000398.1:0-17594 GCA_039916285.1 Caldimonas sp. | reverse complement strand
CGCCGTCCTCATCTACACCAGCGGCACGACCGGTCCGCCGAAGGGCACGTTGATCCCGCACCGCACCCTGATCGGCAACCTGCCGGGCTTCGTCTGCAGCCAGAACTGGTTTCCGCAGGACGACGCCGTCTTCTGGTCGCCTGCCGACTGGGCCTGGACAGGCGGGCTCATGGATGCCTTGCTGCCGACGCTCTACTTCGGCCGCGAGATCGTCGCGCTGCAACGACGTTTCGCGCCCGAGCTGGCGTTCGAGGTGATGGCGCGACATCGCGTCACCCACACCTTCCTCTTCCCTACCGCGCTGAAGGCGATGATGAAAGCGGTGCCCGCGCCGCGCGAGCGCTTCGATCTCACGCTCCGCGCGATCATGAGCGCCGGCGAGGCGGTCGGCGACGCCGTCTTCGCCTGGTGCCGCGACGCGCTCGGCGTCGTGCCGAACGAAATGTTCGGCCAGACCGAGATCAACTACATCGTCGGCAACTGCGCGGTGCGTTGGCCGGCGCGTGCCGGCAGCATGGGCCGGCCCTACCCCGGCCACCGCGTCGCCGTGATCGACGACGAGGGCCACGAGTGCGCACGCGGAACGCCCGGTGACGTCGCCCTGCACCGGCGCGACGTCTACGGCGAGCGCGACCCGATCTTCTTCCTTGGCTACTGGAAGCGCGACGACGACACGCGCGACAAGTTCACCGGCGATCCCGACGACAGCTGGTGCCGGACCGGCGACACGGCGACCATGGACGCCGATGGCTACCTCTGGTACCAGGGCCGCAGCGACGACGTCTTCAAGTCCGCCGGCTACCGGATCGGGCCGAGCGAGATCGAGAACTGCCTGGTCAAGCATGCCGCAGTCGCCAACGCCGCAGTGGTGCCCAAGCCCGATGCGGATCGCGGCGCGCTGGTCAAGGCGTTCGTCGTCCTCGCCACCGGATTCGCCGCCAGCGCCGAGCTCTCGGCCGAGCTGCAGGCGCACGTTCGCGGCAAGCTCGCGCCCTACGAGTATCCGAAGGAGATCGAGTTCATCGACGCCTTGCCGATGACGACGACCGGCAAGGTGCAGCGACGTGTGCTGCGGCTGCGCGAGGAGGAAAAGGCGCGCGGCCTGTCATCCTGAACGACGTGAAGGATCTCGGCGCTCGAGATCCTTCACCGTGCTCAGGATGTGATGCCGACGGTGCGCGCCGGCGTCACTTCACCTGGCCGCGCAGCTCGCCACCAGGGTGGGCGGCGGTGTGCAGGTTGATGTACCAGAGGCCTTGCTTGACCTGGTCGAGCTGCGCCGGGGTCAGCGTGGCCGAGCCGGTGATCGGGCTGGCGAGCGGGCCGGCGAACGGCACCACGACACCGGCGTTCGCGCCAGCCTGGGCCGGGCCGTGGAAGTGGCCGGCAGTGACCGGGCCGGTCGTCCCGGAGTAGGTGATCGTCCACTTGATGACGCTGCCGTCGAGCTCGACCTTGCCGTTGCCCGAGCCGCCGCTGGTGTTCGGCGGCACCTCGTTCTTGCCCGAGAGCGGCACGTTCATGGCACCGGGCATGCCCATGTTGGAGCCCATCATGCCGCAGCCGGCGAGGGCGAAGGCGCCAGTGGCGAGAATCGATGCGATGGCAATACGGCGAACGATCATGGGTCTTTCTCCTGCGGTGGTTGAGCCGACGCGCGCGAAACGGCGTGCGCCTTAGCTTGCCGGCGATGATAGGGCGTTCCTCGTCCTGGCGCTCCCGGGTTGACACCATGAATCGCATCTCGCTGTTCGCCCTTTTCCGCCACGCCGTCACCGCATGGATCGAGGACGATGCGCCGAGCATGGGCGCCGCGCTCGCCTACTACACGCTGTTCTCGATCGCGCCGCTGCTTCTCATCGTCATCTCCATCGCCGGCCTCGCCTTCGGCCCCGATGCAGCGCGGGGCCAGATCTTCCTCGAGCTCCGCGGGCTGATGGGAGAAGACGGCGCGGCGGCGGCGCAGGCGCTTCTGCAGAGCGTCAACAAACCCGCGCAGGGGGTGTTCGGAACGATCGTCGGCGTGGTCCTCCTCGGCGTCGGCGCGATCTCGGTCTTCGGCGAGCTGCAAAACGCGCTCGACCGCATCTGGCGCGCTCCCGCCCGCGCCGCGAGCTCCGGGCTCTGGGCCCTCGTTCGCACCCGCCTGCTCTCGTTCGGAATGGTCCTCGGGATCGGCTTCCTGCTCATCGTCTCGCTGGTCGCGAGCGCCGCCGTCGCCGCGCTCGGCAAGTTCACGGCAGCGCCGTCCGGCGGCTGGACGGTCGCCGCCGAGCTGCTCAACCTCGTCGTCAGCTTCGCCCTCGTGACGGTGACCTTCGCCATGATCTACAAGATCATTCCGCGCGTTCGCATCGGCTGGCGCGACGTCTGGGTCGGCGCCGCGGTGACGGCGCTTCTGTTCGCGATCGGAAAGTCGCTGATCGGCCTCTATCTCGGCCGAAGCGGCCTCGCTTCGGGCTTCGGCGCGGCCGGCTCGCTCGTCGTCCTGCTGGTCTGGATGTACTACTCGGCGCAGATCTTCCTGCTCGGTGCGGAATTCACCTGGGTCTATGCGCACACGCGCGGATCGCGAGCCGACGCGATGGCCGGCGCGCGAGAGGCGGCCACCGCGCCCTCGGACGACGCGACGGTCGACGGCAGGACCGCCGCGCTCGCGCGCTCGCGCGCCGCGCTCGTCGCCGCACTGCACGGCCGGCGCGACGGGGGGTAGTCTTCGCCGCTCGCCATGCGTCGCCCCAACCTCGTCTTCATCGTCGCCGACGACCTCGGCTTCGCCGACCTCGGCTGCTACGGCGGACGGGCTCCGGTCTCGCCCGTGCTCGACCGCCTCGCCGCCGAAGGGCTGCGCTTCACGCAGGGCTACGCCAACTCGCCGGTCTGCTCGCCGACGCGCTTCGCCCTCATGACCGGCCGCTACCAGTACCGGCTGCGCGGCGCCGCCGAGGAACCGATCAACAGCAGGAGCCGCGGCAGCACGACGCTCGGCCTGCCGCCCGAGCATCCGACGCTGCCGTCTCTGCTGAAGGGGGCCGGCTACCGCACCGCGCTCGCCGGCAAGTGGCATCTCGGCTACCCGCCCGCGTTCGGACCGCTGCGCTCGGGCTACGAGGAGTTTTTCGGGCCGATGTCGGGCGGGGTCGACTACTTCCGCCATTGCGACTCGCGCGGCACGCACGACCTCTGGCAGGGGGAGGCCCCGCACCGCGAGGAGGGCTATCTCACCGACCTGATCTCGCGCCGCGCAGTCGATTTCATCGAGCGCGCCGCGAGCGCCGACGGCGCCGCGCCGTTCTTCCTGAGCGTTCACTACACCGCGCCGCACTGGCCCTGGGAGACGCGCGACGACGCCGCGCTCGCCGAGGAGGTGAAGGACAACCTGTTCCACCTGCACGGCGGCAGCATCCACAGCTACCGCCGCATGATCGGCCACATGGACGAAGGCATCGGCTGGATCGTCGAGGCGCTGGCGGGGCGCGGCGTCGCCGACGACACGCTGCTCGTCTTCACGAGCGACAACGGCGGCGAACGCTTCAGCGACAGCTGGCCGCTGGTCGGCGGCAAGATGGACCTCACCGAAGGCGGCATCCGGGTGCCGTGGATCGCGCGTTGGCCGGCGCGGATCGCACCGTCGGGCATCAGCGCGCAGCTCTGCATGACGATGGACTGGTCGGCGACGATGCTGGCCGCGGCCGGCGTCGCGGCCGACCCGCGCCATCCGCTCGACGGCGTCTCGCTTCTGCCCGTACTCGCCGATCCGTCCCATTCGTTCGATCGGCCGCTGCACTGGCGCATGAACCATCGCGGCCAGCGCGCACTGCGGCGCGGCGCCTGGAAGTACCTGCGCGTCGACGGCCACGACTACCTGTTCGACCTCGATGCCGACGAGCGCGAGCGCGCCAACCGCGGCCCGCGCGAGCCGGCTCGACTCGCCGCCATGCGCGCCGACTGGGAGGCCTGGAACGACACCATGCCGCCGATCCCGGCCGACGCCACCGTGAGCCTCGGCTACGGCGCCGAGGACATGCCGCAGCGCTGAGAAGCCGCGCAGGGATCGCACGTTCGCACCCCTGAAGCGGGTTCGACCGGCGCGCGTGGGAGGCGCTGGCCTACAGCCGACGTCGGGCGCGGCTGCCTATTCTCCGTGCGGTCCTCCACCCTCGGCACCGGCCCCACCGTACCCACACATGTCTGAATTGCTCCTGCCGCGTCGCCTGTTCGTCGTTTTCATCGCTGCCGCCAGCGCCGGCGGCGCGGCCGTTGCGGCGACCCGCCGCAGAGCAGCGGCCGCCCCGCTCGATGCGGCCAGCCGCGCCGAGCGCCTCAACGCGGCCGACGACGTTCGCCCGCTCGCCGCCGGGGCCCAGGGTCCCGCCGTCGTGCGCGCCCAGGTCCTGCTCGATCGCACCTGGTTCTCGCCCGGGGAGATCGACGGCCGCTTCAGCACCAACATGCGGCGCGCCGTTGCCGCGTTCCAGTTGGCGCGGGGCCTGGACTCGAGCGGCCGGGTCGATGCCGACACTTGGGCCGCGTTGCGCGCCGAGGGTGGCGCCTCGTTCGCCGTCTACACGATCGCCGAGGCCGATGCCAAGGGGCCCTTCGAGCGCACGCCCGCCGACATGATGGAGCGCGCCAAGCTGAAGTGGCTCGGCTACGAGTCGATCCAGGAAGCGCTCGGCGAGCGCTTCCACATGAGCCCGCGCCTGTTGCGCGAGCTCAACCCGGGCAAGTCGTTCGCGGTCGGCGACGCGATCGTCGTCGCCGACGTCGCCCGTGACACCGCGGCGCCCGCGAAGGCGGCGTCGATCGCGATCGACAAGTCGGAGCGGGTCCTGTACGTTCTCGGCGCCGACGAGACAACGGTGGCCAGCTTTCCGATCAGCATCGGCGGCCCGCGCGACCCGCTGCCGGCGGGCAGGATGAAGATCGTCAACGAGGTCAAGAACCCGTCGTTCACGTACGACCCGGCGCTGCTGAAGGACGCCAAGCCGGGGACGAGCAAGACCGAGGTCGCGCCCGGCCCGAACAATCCGGTCGGCAACGTCTGGCTCGGCCTGAGCAAGCCGCACTGGGGCATCCACGGCACGCCGAGCCCGGAGCGCCTCGGCCGCGCCGAGACCAATGGCTGCGTACACATGACCAACTGGGACGCGCAGCGGCTGTCGACGCTCGCCAAGCCTGGTTTCGTCGTCGACGTACGGGCCTAGCGATGAGGGCGATCGCCGCCCCGTCGGATCGGCGCGCTGCGTTTCGTGGCGCGGCGCTGGTGATCGGTGTCGTCGCCGCGGCCAGCCTGGCGGGCGCGACACCCCCGGCAAGCGAGTTGCGGCCGCTCGCGATCCCGGTCGAAGGCGTTCGCGTTGCCGACCTGCGCGATACCTTCGACGAAGTGCGGGCCGGCCGCCGCCATGAAGCGATCGACATCGCCGCGCCGCGCGGCACGCGCGTGGTCGCCGTCGACGACGGCACCGTGGCCAAGCTCTTCACCAGCATCCCAGGCGGCCGGACGGTCTACCAGTTCGATCCCGGGCAACGCTTCGCCTACTACTACGCGCACCTCGACCGCTACGCCGACGGCTTGCGCGAGGGCGGGGTGCTGCGCCGCGGCGACCTGATCGGCTACGTCGGCTCGACCGGAAACGCGCGTGCCGACGCCCCGCACCTGCACTTCGCGGTCTTTCGCCTCGGGCCCGCGCGGCGCTGGTGGAAAGGCGAGCCGATCAATCCGTTCGGTGCGCTGCACTGAACGATCACTTGCGGCAGCGCCGCGTC
This sequence comes from Caldimonas sp., assembly GCA_039916285.1. Taxonomy (GTDB): domain Bacteria; phylum Pseudomonadota; class Gammaproteobacteria; order Burkholderiales; family Burkholderiaceae_C; genus Schlegelella_A. Next base: position 11,822 of record JBDSLQ010000398.1, on the reverse strand, counting down.
AGCGAAGGAAGCAGCATGGGAATCCTCGACATCCTCCAGCAATACACCGACCCCGCGCGCGCGCCGACGGATCGCGTCGACGACGACTTCGACCAGGTCGCCCGGCAGAGCAGTCCGCAAGACCTCGGCAGCGGCGTCGCGGCAGCCTTCCGCTCAGACGCGACGCCGCCGTTCGGTCAGATGATCGGCGACCTGTTCGGCCGCTCCGATCCGCAGCAGCGCGCCGGCATCCTCAACCAGATCATCCAGTCGGTCGGCGCCGGCGGCCTGGCGTCGATCGCCGGCGGCGTGCTCGGCCGCGTTCTTGGCGGCACGCGCGACCAACCCGGGACGAGCATCACCGCCGAGCAGGCCGCGCGGATCTCTCCCGCCGACGCCAGCGCGATCGCCGAGCGCGCCGAGAAGGATGACCCCTCGATCATGGACCGGGCCGGCGAGTTCTACGCCCAGCATCCCGACCTCGTAAAAGGCCTCGGGGCGGCCGCGCTGGCGATCGCGCTCGGACGCATGCACAGCGGGCGGCGCTGAGGCGCGCGCCGCGCCGTCCTGAGGGCGCGGTCCACGTGATTCGCGCCGCAGACGGTGCGGTTGCGGGTGGGTCGCGCCTCAGGCGGTGCGGATCACCGTGATGTGCTCCGTGCCGCTCTCCGGCAGCCAAACCTCGCCCGCGCGGCCGAGGATCTGGCGCACGGCGGCACCTTCGTTCTTCAGCGCGATGGACGCGAACGTTTCGCTGCCGGGGTCGAAGCGGACGATCGCGTTGCTGCCCCAGTCGCTCAACCAGACGGCGTCGCGATCGTCGACGTAGACCGCGTACGGCTTCGGGTTCGCGCCCGGCAGCTTCCACGTCCGCCAGCTCGCCTTGGCCGGATCGTGCATGGAGACGTTGCCGCTCAGCCATTCGCTGACCCAGATCCGGCCCTGGCTGTCGCTCCAGACACGGCGCGCGCCCTGGCGCGGCGTCGGCGGCTCGACCACCTGCGAGTCGCCGCTGGTGCGATCGATGCGGGCAATGTACGAACCGGCGAGCGAGCAGTACCAGACATCGCCGCGCGGGGTCGTGCAGATGCCGTAGGGGCCGGTGCCGCGCGGCGCGTCCTTGGCCGTGACGACGCCGGTCTTCGTCGCGACCTTGCCGACGACGCCGCTCTGGCCGGTGAACCAGAGGTCGCCGTCGCCGTCGAAGGCGGCGGTGTTGAGATTCGCGTAAGGCCGGCCCGCCGGCAACGGAAAGGTGCGCACGGTCCGGTCGGGCCAGCCGACGCGGACGATCGCGCCCTGGCCGCCGTCGGTGATCCACGCGGCCTTGTCAGGCCCCTGGATCACGCCGTGTGGCGACGAGCCGGAACCGAGCGCGATCAGCTCGACGCGACCGCTCGCCGGGTCGAACCAGCCGAGGTGGCCGCTGCGTTGCGCGGTAAACCAGACTCCGCCGTCGGGGGCCGGCGCGACGTCGTGGATGCCGGTGCGCTGGCGCGTCGCCAGCGGCCAGCTGCGAACGTTGGCGGTCTCGCTGCGGGCAGGTCGCGGCCACGTGGCTGCCGCAGCACCGAGCGCCATGAGCACGAGAGTCTCGCGTCGCGATGAGATCCACATGGCAGCCTCCTTCGTGGCGGCGCGGTCGCCGCCTTCGGGCACTCTATATTCAACCAACGGTGCATGCCGTCTTCAGGCTCGTTTGGAAGAGCCACTGCACGACCCCACGGCCGAGCCGGACCCGGAAGCAAGGCGCGAGACGAAGACCACGACGTGCTACATGTGCGTGTGCTGCTGCGGCATCCGCGTCCAAGGAAGGACGCTGCGCTGCGCTGCATCGACGGGAACCCGAACCACCCCGATAACACGGCGTGATCTGCGCCAAGGGCGCGGCCGGGATGTTGAAGAAGGCGTCGCCGCTGCTGAGAATCGCCGGCAGCGCGCGCGGCGCCGGCGAGTTCGACGAGATCTCGTGGGACGCGCGTTCTAGATGCTGCCGGCGCGCCTCGCGAAGATCCGCGCCAGCGATCCGAGGAAGTTCGCGTTCTTCACCGGCCGCGACCAGATGGAGGCGCTGACGGGTCTGTTCGCGCGCCAGTTCGGATCGCCGAACTATGCCGAGCACGGCGGCTGCCTGGCCTGCGTCGTTGCGCTGATCGTCCAGGCGCCGGCCTGCGCGCCGACCGCTGGCTCTTCTTCGCACAGGCCGGGCATCCGCAGAACGTGCATCACCATGTCGTGTCGTGTCGTGACGCGTCCACGCGCTGCGCATGCCGTCTCAGTCGAGGCAAATGCTGATTCGTGCATCGTGCGGTTCGCCGCGAGAATGGGATACTTGCGGCTCGTTCCTCGAGGGCGCACGCGCCACGCGTCATGCGCTATCACCGACCCCGGAGTTCACCGATGACCGACCCGATGCTCTCGCTGCGCAGACGTCAACTTCTCGCTGGCAGTGCCGGTGCACTTGCCGGCACCGGCCTGATGACCCTCGCCGGCGAGTCGGCTGCGCAGGCAGTGGCGGCGAGCGCGCCGGCCGGAGCGCGGCCGCTGCCCGCCTACGTGGCCTGGAAGGACCCCAACGCGGTCATCGTCCACAGCGCGACGACGATCGAGACCCGGCGCAATGCCTTCGGCACCAGCGGCATCACGCCGGCCGAGAATCTCTACATCCGCAACAACCTGCCCGCGCCAGACGCGTCGATCGTCGCCAACCGCGACGCCTGGCAGGTCTCCATCGAAGGCGTTCGCAATCCGCGCGTGCTGACCGTCGCCGAAATGAAGACGATCGGCATCGAGAGCATCGCGACGGTGTTGCAGTGCTCGGGCAACGGCCGCGGCTATTTCCCTAGCAAGCCCAGTGGAACGCCGTGGACGGTCGGCGCGGCCGGCTGCATCCTCTGGAGCGGCGTGCCGCTGCGCTACATCGTCGAGGCCCTTGGCGGCGTCGCGCCGGGAAATGTCTACCTCACCGGCACCGGGGGGGAGAAGCTGCCCGACGGCGTCGATCCGCTCTCGGTCGTCGTCGAGCGCTCGGTGCCCGTCCGGGTGCTCGCCGACGCCATGTTGGCCTGGGAGATGAACGGCGCGCCGCTGGCGCTCGCTCATGGCGGGCCGCTGCGACTCATCGTTCCCGGCTACCAAGGCGTCAACAGCATCAAGTACGTGAAGCGCGTCGCCTTCACGCCGGTCGAGTCGCTGGCGAGGATCATGACCACCGGCTATCGCATGACGCCCCTCGGCGGGCAGTCGAAGCCGAGCGAGCCGTCGGTGCAGGAGCTGAACATCAAGTCGTTCGTCACCTCGCCGGCGGGCGATCGCTCTGTCAAGGCCGGCGTCGTCTACGTTACCGGTGTGGCGTACAGCGCCGGCGCGCCGATTCGCCGAGTCGAAGTTTCGAGCGACGGTGGCCGTTCGTGGATCGACGCGCCGTTCATCGGCCCGGATCTCGGCCGCTTCGCGTGGCGCCAGTTCGCGATGCCGCTGCGAATGGCCGCGGGCACTTACGTCGTCGTTAGTCGCGCCACCGACAGCGCCGGCAACGTTCAGCCCGAGCAGCGTTTCGAGAACGCGCACGGCTACGGCAACAACAGCTGGAAAGACCCGGCGGTGATGCTTAGCGTCGTATGAGACGGCGCGTGCCGGGTCGATCCGCGGTGCCGTCGCGCCGTCTCGCCGTCGCCGTCATGCTGGCAGCGCTCGCCTCGGCGACCGCGAGCGCGGCCGATGACGATGCCGCGCTGATGTCGCTCGGCAAGACGCTCTTCACGGTCGGCGCCGTGCCGCCGTGCGCGATCTGCCACACCCTGAAGGACGCCGGCAGCACCGGCGAGGTCGGGCCGGTGCTCGATGAGCTCAAGCCCGATGCCGAGCGCGTCGTCACGGCGCTGAAGAGCGGCATCGGCGCGATGCCGTCGTACCGCGGCAGCCTCAGCGACGAGCAGATGCGCGCTCTTGCGCGCTACGTTTCCAGAGCCAGCGGCGGCGCCGCGAAATAGTGCCCTCCCGGGCCTTGGGCCCCGGACCATCGGGCCCGGTGATCGAGCTCGGAGTGGGCACCGCCTCGGTAACCTTGCCGAGCACCTGATCGACAAGATCGTCGGATATCGCCGGCGGCGCTCGCTACGGGCCTGTTCACGATCGTCGAATCGCTCCTCGTCAAGCGCTGGCTGCCGCGCTCTCCGCACATGCTGCTCGGCCTGCTCGACCGCGCCGTTTGCGCCCACTGCACTCCGCAGCAGCTCGTCCTGAAGGGGGAGAACGCCGGGCCGTCCCCGTTTTTGAGGGTGACGGCGGCGGCGGCGGCGCGTCTCATCGATCCATCAGACCGATCGATGGAACCCGTGGCGGTTTCCGTGCCGGTTTTGCGCTTTCCCATGCAGAGGGGTCGACGGCCCGTTCAGGAGGACATGATGAGCAACGCCAAGCTGAAGGCATGGACTGTCGCATCGGTGGTGCTGGCGAGCACCTTGCCGAGCCCGGTGAACGCGAACGACGACGACCGACGCCGTCCGGACCGCGCCCAGATGCTCGGCGCGCGCAACGACAGCGGCGTCGCCGTCACGATCAGCAACAACGGCTTCATCGACCGGCGCAACCCGTTCTTTCGCGAGCTAGGCGTCAACGGGCGAAGCTGCGTCTCGTGCCACCAGCCCGAGGAAGGCTGGACGATCACCCCGAAAGGCCTGCGCGAGCGCTTCCGCCGTACGCAGGGCATGGACCCGGTCTTTCGCCTCAACGACGGCGCCAACTCGCCGCTCGCCGACGTCTCGACCAGGCCGGCGCGCGAGAAGGCCTACAGCATGCTGCTCGACAAGGGCCTGATCCGGGTCGGCCTGCCGATTCCCGCCCACGCCGAGTTCGAGCTCGCCAAAGTCGACGATCCCTACGGCTTCGCCAGTGCCGCCGAGCTGTCGTTGTTCCGGCGCCCCCTGGCGACGACCAACCTGCGCTTCCTGAGCACGCTGATGTGGGACGGCCGCGAGACCTTCCGTGACGCCGCCGCGACCGATTGCCTGTACGGAACGACGACCTGCTTCGCGCCGCTCCACACGAGTCTCATCATCCAGTCGAACAACGCGACCAGCGGTCACGCCCAGGCGACCGTGCCGCTGACGGCGGATCAGCGCGCCGCCATCGTCGACTTCGAGCTGGGCCTCTTCACCGCCCAGCAGACCGACGACGCGGCAGGCCGCCTTGCCGGCCACGGCGCGAACGGCGGCCCGACGTTCCTGTCGGGCGTGGTCTCCTACTTCGGCATCACCGACACGCTGGTGGGCGACTACCGCAGCCACGCGGGCTTCACGCCGACAGTGATGACGCTCTACCAGGGCTGGCAGTCGTACCTCGAGGACGGACGCGACGGCGACCCTGAGCGGCGCGACCGCGGCGTCGCCGTCGCGCGCCGCGCCATCGCCCGCGGCGAGGCGCTATTCAACGGCAAGCCGATCGTCATCCGCGGCGTCAAGGGACTCAACGACGACCTCAACGTCGCGGCGCTCCTCGGCACCTGCACGACCTGCCACAACACGCCGAATGCCGGCAACCATTCGGTGCCGATGCCGCTCGACATCGGCCTTGCCGACGCCAGCCGCCGGACCCCGGACATGCCGCTCTACACCTTGCGCCACAAGACGACCGGCGCGACCGTGCAGACGACGGATCCCGGTCGAGCGCTCATCAGCGGCCGCTGGCAGGACATCGGCCGGTTCAAGGGGCCGACCCTGCGCGCATTGGCGCCGCGCGCGCCGTACTTCCACAACGGCTCGGCAAAGGACCTGAACGAAGTGGTCCGCTTCTACAACGACCGCTTCGGCATCGGGTTCACGGCGCAGGAGCGCGACGACCTCGTCGCCTTCCTGAAGGCACTGTAGCCACCACCGCGCTCGGATCACAGGCATGAACGTATCCTCCCCTTCCAGCGACACCGGCCGCGCCCGCCGCCTGATCGTCACCCTTCTCGTCGGCAGTGCCGCCGCCGCCGTCAGCGCAGGCGTCGTGCTCAACGAGCGCCGTCCGGGCGAGGCCGTCGCCCAGCGCGCCGAGGCCAACCCCGCGGTTGCCGGCACCGCCCTCGTGCCGGCGGACGCCCGTCGGGTGCAGTGGCGCGATCCGTGGAAGCGGCCGGGGCCGCTGTCGGAGTCGACGCCGACGTCGACCGGCGGGGCCGCCGATGCCGGCGCTGCGGTGTCGGATCCGTCGCTGCCGCCCGCCGCCGAAGCACTCAAGGGCGGCGCCCTCGATTCCGGCGCGCACGGGCCCACGTTCTGAGATCGTTGTTGCGCGCCCTTGCCGCGCGCGGGCGCCGCAACGCAGTCGAGCTCTTCTCGAACGGTCGCACGCGCGCAAAATGGCGTGCATGAATGCCGTGCCCGACCCGCCGGCACCGCCGGACGACGATGTACCTCGCGGCGCGCCGCCGCAGCGTTCGAAGGCCCCGAGCGACGCGCTGTTCGCTTCGCTCTACGGCGAGCTGCACCGGCTGGCGCGGCGCGAGGCAGCGCGCGCCGGCCCCGGCGCCGTCGTCAGCCCGACGACGCTGCTGCACGAGGCCTACCTCGACATGTCGCAGCGCGATGCGCTTGCATTTCCGGACAGAGGTCACTTCCTCGCCTACGCGGCACGGGCGATGCGGACGGTCGTCATCGACCGGGCGCGGGCCGGCGCAGCGCAGAAGCGCGGCGGCGGACTGGACATCACGTCGATCGACACGCAGATCGCGGAGAACGTCGCCGAGCCCGGGGTGCTGTCCGACATCGGCGCTGCCCTCGACGAGCTCGCCGAGCTCGAGCCCGAGCTCGCGAACGTCGTCGACCTGAAATTCTTCTGCGGCTTCGGCGTTGCCGAGATCGCGGCGATGCAGGGCGTCTCCGAGCGCACCGTCCAGCGCAAGTGGGAGAAGGCGCGGCTGCTGCTGTTCAGGGCGCTCGCCGAGCGTTCCTGATTGCCCGCCGGGACGCCTTCCGAAGAGTCGTGCGAGGTGAGCCATGGCGAAGAAGACCGCGCGTGTCAGCGAGACCCCCGCGACGCAGCTCCTGCGCCGGGCGGGCGTCTCCTTCAGCGAGCACGTGTACGACTATCTCGAGCACGGCGGCACGGCCGAATCGGCTCGCCAGCTCGGCGTCGACGAGCATGCCGTCGTCAAGACGCTGGTGATGCAGAACGAGAAGGGCGAGCCGCTCATCGTCCTGATGCACGGCGATCGCCAGGTCAGCACGAAGAGCCTCGCGCGTGCGATCGGCACCAAAAGCGTCGAGCCGTGCACGGCCGATGCCGCCGAGCGTGCCAGCGGCTACCAGGTCGGCGGCACGTCGCCGTTCGCGACGCGAAAAGCGATGCCGGTGTATGTCGAGTCGACGATCCTCGGGCTCGATCGCATCTGCATCAACGGGGGCCGGCGCGGCTACCTGATCGGCATCGCGCCGAGCGTCGTCGCCGAGCTGCTTCGCGCGCGGCCGGTGTCTTGCGCGATTTGAGTCCGGCGATCTCTCGCCCGAGGGTCGGATGGACGCAGGCCGGCGCGCACAATCCGCGAATGACGATGCCGTCGACATCGGGTCATGATCCCCGGCGCCGCTGATCCCGCGCGCTGGCGCCGATTGAGCGCGCTGCTCGACGACGCGCTCGACCTCTCTGCCGACGATCGAGCCGCCTGGCTCGAAGCGCTTGCGAGCCGCGACCCTGATCTCGTCGCCGACCTCAAGGCGATGCTTGCCGATCACGCCGCCAGCGCGGACGCACGCTTCCTGACCGGCAATGTCGCACCGACGTCCGAAGATGCCGCCGCCGCCGCGAGCCTCGCCGGCCAGGCGCTCGGTGCCTACACGCTCGAGCGGCCGATCGGCCAGGGCGGCATGGGCAGTGTCTGGCTCGCCCATCGCAGCGACGGCCGCTACGCCGGCGACGTCGCGGTAAAGCTGCTCAACGTCTCGCTGATCGGCCGGGCCGGCGGCGAGCGCTTCAAGCGCGAAGGCAGCATCCTCGCCCGCCTTGCCCACCCCCACATCGCCCGGCTGATCGATGCCGGCGTCACCGGCTCCGGGCAGCCGTTCCTGGTCCTCGAGTACGTGGAGGGCGAGCGCATCGACCGCCACTGCGACGACGCGGGCCTCGACGTCGCGGCGCGCATCCGCGTCTTCCTCGACGTGCTCGCGGCGGTGGCACACTCGCACGCCAACCTGATCGTGCACCGCGACATCAAGCCAGCCAACGTGCTGGTGGCGCAGGGCGGCGCTGTCAAGCTGCTCGACTTCGGCATCGCCAAGCTGCTCGAGGAGAGCGCGCCCTCGGGCGAGGCGACCGAGCTGACGCGAGAAGGCGGGCGCGCGTTGACGCCGGAGTACGCCGCGCCCGAGCAGCTCCTCGGCGAGCCGGTGACGACCGCGACCGACGTGTACGCGCTCGGTGTGCTGCTCTACGTGCTGCTTGGCGGCCAGCACCCTGCAGGCGCCACGTCGCGCTCGCCCGCCGAGCTCGTGAAGACGATCGTCGAGTTGCCGGCGCAGCGCCTCTCCGAGGCGGTCGCGTCGACACGGACCTTGCCGCAAAACACGCTCGCCGACAACGCCGCGCGCCGCTCGGCGACGCCGGACAAGCTCCAGCGGCTGCTGCGCGGCGACCTCGACAACATCGTCGCCAAGGCGCTGAAGAAAAGCCCGGACGAGCGCTACCCGACGGTCGACGCATTCGCCGACGACCTGCGCCGCTATCTCGCGCACCAGCCAGTGAGCGCGCGCGCCGATACATTCGGATACCGGCTCGCCAAGTTCACCCGGCGCAACCGTTTCAGCGTCGCCGCCGGCGCGCTCGCCGTCGTGGCGGTCTGCGCCGGCCTGGCGGGCTCGCTCTGGCAGGCAAACGAAGCGCGCCAGCAGCGCGACCGGGCCCTCGCACTGCTCGACCGCAGCAACGCGGTGACCGACTTTTTCGAGTTCCTCCTCACCGACGCCGGGCCGCCGGACCGGCCCCAGACGATCAACTCGATGCTCGCGCGCAGCGAATCGCTGCTGCGAAACGAGCATTCCGGCAACCCGGAGCAGCAGGCCGCGATCCTGCTCGCGCAGGCGTCGTATCACGTCACGGTCGGCGATCCGGGGCAGGCCGAGCCCAAGCTGCGGCGCGTCCTGGCCTTGCTGCGCGATTCCAGCGACGGTGCCCTGCGCGCGGAGGCGAACTGCCTGCAAGGCTTCGCGGTGTCCATGCTGGGCGATGTCGAGGCGGGCGTGAGAGATATCGAGGCGACGCTTCGCGACCGAAGGTTGCCCGCGTTCGTGATCGCGAACTGCCACCAGCAGATGGCGTTCATCGCCCAGAACAAGGGCGACGGCGCGGCGACGCAGCGCAGCGCGCAGGCCGGCCTCGACGTGCTGAAGGTGGCGGAACGTCCTTATCCGCGCCTGGAAGCCTCCCTGCTGGGCGACCTCGCCTACGGCGAGCAGCTGCAGGGTCGCAACGACAGCGCGCACCGTCTCTATGACCAGGCGCTCGCCAAGCTGACCGCGATGGGCCGCGATCGCTCGCCGCTCGCGGTCGGGATCCAGAACAACTGGGCCATCGCCAGCCTCGCCGCCGGCGACATCAAACGAGCGCTGGCGCTGTACGAGCAGTCGGCACGCGCGCTGCGCGATCGCGATCCGGACGGGGCGCTGCCCGGCTACCTCAGCGCCAACCTCGCGCGAGCGCTCGAGCTGATGGGTCGCCCCGAGGAGGCGCTGACAATCTATCGGCAGGCGATCGCGGAGGCCATCCGCGGCAACCGTCTCGATACGCGCTTGTTCGGTCTTCTCGGCTCGGCGTCGGCCTACTGCGAGCTGGGCGACGTCGCGCATGCCAGCCAGGCGCTCGTCGAGGCGCGTGCCGCGATGGAAGGCGCGGTGCCCCCCGGCAGCCCGCCGGCCCTGGCGGCCGACGTCGTGCAGGGACGGATCGCGCTTCTGCGCGGCGAGCTCGAGGAGGCACAGCGCATCTTCACGTCCACGCTTGCGGCCTTCGAAGCGCGCAAGCTCGCGAACGGCAGCGCCGTCATGCTCTACCTCTACCGCACCGAGGTCGCGCTGCGCCGGCACCGCACCGACGACGCGCTGCGCGACGCGCAAAGCGCGCTCGACATGGCGCGCCGCTTGCAGGCCGGCATTCCATGGTCGAGCCGGACCGGCCTGGCGCAACTGGCACTCGCCGACGCCCTGAGACAGGGCGGCCGGACCGAGGAAGCGCGCGCCGCGCTCGCGTCGGCTCTCGATCACCTCGGCCACGCGCTCGGCGAAGATCATCCGACGACGCAGCGCGCGCTGGCGTTGCAGAGCGTCGTGCGGCCGTGAAGCGGTCGTCCTTCGCCGCGACGGTTGCCGGCGGCGCGGGCCGGCGCAGAATCGGCGCAGCGCCGCTCCGCCTCACGCCATGACCGTCGTCGTTCCGCTCCTCGTCGCGCTCGTTGCCTACCTCGTCGGCTCGTTGTCGTTCGCCGTGATCGTCAGCCGCGCGATGGGGCTCGACGACCCGCGCACGTACGGCTCGGGAAATCCGGGCGCCACCAACGTGCTGCGCTCGGGCAGCAGGGCGGCCGCCATCCTCACCCTTGGTCTCGACGCCCTCAAGGGCTACGTGCCGGTCGCGCTCGTGGTCCGGTTCGGGCCGGTCTACGGGCTCGGCGGCGGCACGGTCGCGCTGGTCGCGCTCGCCGCCTTTCTCGGCCATCTCTGGCCGGTGCTCTTCCGCTTTCGCGGCGGCAAGGGCGTCGCCACCGCCGCCGGCGCCTTGCTCGGCATCGATCCGCTGCTCGGCGCCGCCACGCTCGCGACCTGGCTCATCATCGCCGCGTTCTTTCGCTACTCGTCGCTGTCGTCCATCGCCGCGGCCGTGTTCGCGCCGTTCTGGCGCGTCCTCACCGAGGGTCCCGACGCCGTCGCCCTCGCGTTGCTGGTGATCGGCGGACTGCTGATCTGGCGCCACAGCGCCAACATCAAGCGCCTGCTCGCCGGCACCGAGAGCCGTCTCGGTGGCAAGGCGGCGCCCGCCGGCAAGGGGTCGACGGCCAAGGGAGGTCGAACCGCGCGCCGCTGATTTCGCGGCGACGGACGCGTCGCCTAGTAGCTGAGCCCCATCGCGTCGCGTACCTCGCGCATCGTCTCGCGCGCGACCGTACGCGCGCGCTCGGTGCCGACTTCGACGATCCAGTGCACTCGCTTCGGGTCCGCGAGGTACTGCTCGGCACGCTCGCGCCACGGCGCCTGCTCGCGGATGACCGCCTCGATCACCGGCTGCTTGCAGTCGAGGCAGCCGATCGCCGCCGTCGTGCAACCGTGGACGACCCAGGCCTTGGTCTCGTCATCGGAGTAGACCTTGTGGAGCTGCCAGACCGGGCATTTCTCGGGATCGCCCGGGTCGGTGCGGCGCACGCGCGCCGGGTCGGTCTGCATGTGGCGGATCTTGCGCGTGACCTCGGCGGGCTCCTCGCGCATCGCGATCGAGTTGCCGTAGCTCTTGCTCATCTTGGTGCCGTCGAGGCCGACCAGCTTGGAGGTCTCGGTGAGCAGCACGTCGGGCTCGACCAGGATGGTCTTGCCGGTGCCGCGCAGGTAGCCGTCGAGGCGCTCGCGGTCGGCGCCCGCAAGCGATCCGCTGGCCGCGAGAATCGCGCGGCCACGCTCGAGCGCCGTCGCATCGCCGTTGCCGCGATAGGCCTGGCGCGCGGCCTCGAAGTCCTTGGCGCGGTCCTTGCCGAGCTTCTTGAGCGCCGCCTTGGCGAGGTCGTCGAAGTCGGGCTCGCGGCCGTAGAGGTGATTGAAGCGGCGCGCGACCTCGCGCGTGATCTCGACGTGCGGCGCCTGGTCGACGCCGACCGGCACGAACGC
>JBDSLQ010000397.1:0-3068 GCA_039916285.1 Caldimonas sp. | reverse complement strand
TAGTTGGCGAGGTCTTCCTCGGCCCAGTCGTCCTCCATCTGCTTCTTCTCGGTCGGGTTGATCCGGCCGATGTAGCCGATCAGGTGGCTGCCGACCTCGCCGAGCGGATAGCTGCGAAACAGCCGCGCCTTGATCTCGACGCCGTCGAAGCGGAACTTCTGCGCCGTGAAGCGGGCGACCTCCTCGTCGTTCAGGCGCGTCCTGATCGGCAGCGATTCGACGCTGCGGCTCTCGTCGAGGAGCCGCTTGAAGCGCTTGCGATCACGCGGCTGGATGTCGACGATCTCGGCCAGCGCGTCGATGGTGGCATCGACGCTCCTGACCCTGGCCGGCGCGATCTCGAGCGTGTAGGCCGAATAGTTGTTGGCCAGGACGACGCCGTTGCGGTCGAGGATGAGGCCGCGGTTCGGCGTGATCGGCACGACCGCGATACGGTTGTTCTCGGCCTGCGTCGACAGCTCGTCGTGCTTGGAGACCTGGAGGTAGGCGAGGCGGGCGACCAGCAGCCCGAAGGCCACGAGGACGAACAGCGCCGCCGCCAGCAGTCGCAGGCGAAAACGCGCGATCTCGCGCTCGGTGTTCCGAAGCTCGGTCACAGGGGACGATTCTCGTCCGGGTCGGGGGCCCTTCGTTGCGGGGCGAGCAGCAGCCAGGTGGCGACAGGCCACAAAAGTGCCTGAAACACCGGCCCCAGAATGAGCTGCCAGCCAGGGAACATGCCGCCGGCGATCAGGTGGACGATGAGCGAGACCGCCTGTGCGGCGAGAAAGAGCGGCAGGATCTGGACCGCCTGCGACGGCACCGTGAACCAGAGCAGGCGCCGGTGGATCGTCACCGCGAAGAAGCTGAGCAGGGTGTAGGCGAGGGCGTGCTGACCCAGGACGGCGCCGCTGTGCACGTCCATCAGCAGGCCGAAGAAGAAGGCGACGCCGACGCCGATGCGGCGCGACTGGTGCACGTTCCAGAAGACGAGGACGAGGGCGAGGAAATCCGGCATCGCCGGCACCCGCCCGAGCGGCACGATGTTGAGAATGAAGGCCAACGCCAGCGTCGTCCAGACGAAGAGCGGATTGACCGGCATCAGCAGCGGGTCGTTGCGCCGCGGCATGATCATTTGCGGCTCCCCTTCTTGCCGGCCTTGCCGGCCGCCGCACTCTCCGACGCCGCCGGCTGCGGCCGCGGCGGCAACCGCACGCCGGTCGGCTCGAGGACGAGCACGTGGCGAACGCCGTCTGATTGCGCGGCCGGTGCGAGGACGATGCGGGCGAAGCCGGAGTCGATCTTGCGGTCGATCTTCGTCACCGAGGCGACCTTCAGCCCCGGCGGATAGACGCCGTCGACGCCCGACGTCGTCAGCACGTCGCCGACCTGCACGTCGGCGCTGCCGGCCATGAAGCGCATCTCGAGCAGGCCGACGCCGCCGGTGGCGCCGCCGAACGCGGCGCTTCGCACCTGGGTGCGGCTGTTCAGCACCGGGATCGCGGCATCGCGATCGGTGAGCAGGGTGACCTCGGCCGACTGCAGGTAGACGCGGGTCACCTGGCCGAGGACGCCGGCTTCGTTGACGACCGGCGAGCCGAGGACGACGTTGTGGGTGACGCCGCGGTCGATGATCACCTTGCGCGAGTACGGGTCGGCGGCTTCGTAGAGAACCTCCGCCGGCTGGGCCCTGACGTCGAAGCTCGGCCGGAGCTCGAGCAAGGCGCGCAGGCGAGAGTTCTCGAGGCTCAGCTGGTCGGTGCGCTGGGCGCGCTCCGAAAGCCGCGCCAGCTCGCTGCGCGCCGCCTGCTCGGCGGCGACCGCCTGCGCCAGGCCGCCGGCGTAGTCGCGCCCGCTGCCGATCACCTCGACCGGGACCAGCAAGGCACGCTGCAGCGGATAGAGCAGCGTCGCGACGGTCGCGCGGATCGGCTGGGTGATGCTGAAGCGGGCATCGGCGACCATCAGGAACACCGCCAGCGCGGAGCAGAACGAGAGCTTCGTCAACGACGAAGGGCCCTGACGAAAGAAGGGCGGCGGCGTGCGATCGAGGGTTCCGAGCGCCATCGTCGAGCCGCCCCGCTTCAGATCACTCTGAAGTGAAGATCGAGCCGAGTCGCTCCATCCGTTCCAGGGCCATGCCGCAGCCGCGGACGACGCAGGTGAGCGGGTCTTCGCCGACCAGCACCGGCAGGCCGGTCTCCTCGGCGAGCAGGCGGTCGAGGTCGCGCAGGAGGGCGCCGCCGCCGGTCAGCATCATGCCGCGCTCGGCGATGTCGGCGCCGAGCTCGGGGGGCGTCTGCTCGAGCGCGTTCTTGACGCTCGAGACGATCTGGTTGAGCGGGTCGGTCAGCGCCTCGAGGATCTCGTTCGAGGAGATCGTGAACGAGCGCGGCACGCCTTCGGAGAGGTTGCGGCCCTTGACCTCGATCTCCTTGACCTCGGAGCCGGGGAACGCCGAGCCGATGCTCTTCTTGATCATCTCCGCCGTCGGCTCGCCGATCAGCATGCCGTAGTTGCGCCGGATGTAGTTGATGATCGCTTCGTCGAACTTGTCGCCGCCGACGCGGACCGAGCCCTTGTAGACCATGCCGCCGAGCGAGATCACGCCGACCTCGGTCGTGCCGCCGCCGATGTCGACGACCATCGAGCCGCTCGCTTCGCTCACCGGCAACCCGGCGCCGATGGCAGCCGCCATGGGCTCCTCGATCAGGAAGACGTCGCTCGCGCCGGCGCCGAGCGCCGATTCGCGGATCGCGCGCCGCTCGACCTGAGTCGAGCCGCACGGCACGCAGATGATGATCCTCGGGCTCGGCCTCAGGATGGACCGCGGATGGACCATCTTGATGAACTGCTTCAGCATCTGCTCGGTGACGGTGAAGTCGGCGATGACGCCGTCCTTCATCGGCCGGATGGCCTCGATGTTGCCGGGCACCTTGCCGAGCATCGCCTTGGCTTCGGCGCCGACGGCCTGGATGGTCTTCTTGCCGTGGGGCCCGCCTTCGTGGCGAATGGCGACGACGGAAGGCTCGTCGAGGACGATCCCCTTGCCGCGCACGTAGATCAGCGTGTTGGCGGTGCCGAGGTCG
>JBDSLQ010000396.1:0-5469 GCA_039916285.1 Caldimonas sp. | reverse complement strand
ATGCCGCGCCTTCCTCGCGCATGGCGATCTCGGCGACGATGCCGACGCCCAGGCCCAGTCGGACGTAGGTCTTGATCACGTCGGCGTCGATCGCCTCGAGGACGATGTTCGGTACCAGCTTCCTCGTTGCGAACGCCGCGTCGATGCGCTTTCTCCCCGAGAACGACGGGTGGTACGAAATCAGCGGCAGCGGCGCCAGGTCCTCGACCGAGATCCGGTCGACCTGCGTGAGCGGATGGCCGGTCGGCAGCACGAGAACGTGCTGCCAGGCGTAGCAGGGCAGGGTGACGAGGTCGGCGTAGTCGTCGAGCGACTCGGTGGCGAGGCCGAAGTCGGCGACCTCCTCGTAGACCATCTTGGCCACCTGCTCGGGCGTGCCCTGGTGCAGGCTGATGTTGACCTTGGGGAATCGCTTTCGCATCTGCGCGATCGGCACCGGCAGGAAATAGCGCGCCTGGCTGTGCGTCGTCGCGATCGAGAGCGTGCCGGCGTCCTGCTTGGAGAACTCGTCGCCGATCTTCTTGAGGTTGCTGACCTCGCGCATGATCACCTCGATCGCCTTCAGGACCTCGCGCCCGGGCTCGGTGACACGGCGCAGGCGCTTGCCATGGCGCGCGAAGATGTCGACGCCGAGCTCGCCTTCGAGCTCGAGGATGGCCTTCGAGACGCCGGGCTGCGAAGTGAAGAGCGCCTTGGCGGTCTCGGTCAGGTTCAGGTCGCGCCGGACCGCTTCCTGGACGAATCTGAACTGGTGGAGGTTCATGGCCCGGCGGATTATTCACCGAGGCCCGCTGCGGCGACGGCGGCGCGCGCCATGGCCTCGACCACCGCGGCGTGCTCGCCGATCGCCGGGTGCAGCTCGATCGCGACCGCGGGATGCGAAGCACGCACCGACTCGACGAGCGGCGGCAGGTCCTGGCGCAGGTGGCCGCCGGTGCCGAGGAAGAGGGGCACGACGTCGATCCGGGTGGCACCGCCGCTGACCAGCCCTGCCACCGCCTCGGCGAGGCCGGGCGCCATCAGCTCGAGATAGGCAAGGACGACGCGGGCTCCCGGCGCGGCGCCGCGCACGCGCACGGCGACCGCCTCGAACGGCTCGGCCCAGCGCGCATCACGCGCGCCGTGGGCGAAGAGGACGATGGCGTGGCTCACGTCCTCGAGCTAGCGGAAACGCACCAGCCAGCTGAACGCCGCCAGCGAGAGTGCGAGGTAGAGCGCGCCAGGCGTCGCGGCGACGATCCACGGCGTCCAGTTGCCGAGCAGGCCCAGGTGGCGGAACACGTTGTTGAGGAGCACGAAGCTGATTCCCAGCATGATGCCGGCGAAGACCTTCATGCTGACCCCGCCCGAGCGCGGATGGAGATAGGCGAACGGCAGGGCCAGGCCGACCATCACCAGGCAGACGAACGGGTAGAGGGCGCGGTTCCAGAACTGGATCTTCTGCACCTGCGCCGCCTGCTCGTTGTCGGCGAGGTGGCCGATATAGCGCCAGAGCTCGAGCGTCGACATCGTCGTCACCGGCAGCACGGCCGCGGCGACGACGCTGGGCGAGAGTGAGCTTTTCCACTCCCACCGCTCGCTCTTCTCCTCGCGCGCAGTCGAGGCGGCGCCCGCCTCGACCCAGCGCGTCAGCACGACATCGTTCAGGGTCCAGGTGCCGTCGCGGGCGACGACTGCCCGGGCGGCGGCGGTGCGGCTGAGGAGCTGGCCGTCGGCGTCGAACTCGAAGATGCGCACCTCGCGCAGCAGCGTGCCGCGGTCGGCC
This sequence comes from Caldimonas sp., assembly GCA_039916285.1. Lineage (GTDB taxonomy): Bacteria > Pseudomonadota > Gammaproteobacteria > Burkholderiales > Burkholderiaceae_C > Schlegelella_A. Next base: position 3,704 of record JBDSLQ010000396.1, on the reverse strand, counting down.
GAGCCGACGTTGATCGAATAGCTGCGCTCGCCGGCCGGCCCCGACGAATGTTCCTTGATCCAGGCGCCCGAGCGGCCGAGCTTGAGGCTGCCGCTGAAGGCCGCGCGCAGCTGGCTGCCGATGCGCGCGCTGATCGGCGCGAGGTAGTCGCCGACGACGAAGGTGAAGGCGCCGAAAGCGAGCGCCAGGCTGGCGAGCAGCCAGAGCGCCCGGCCGGGGCCGAGGCCGCCGGTGCGCAGGATCGTGTATTGCGACGACTGCGCCAGCCGCGCCAGCGCGTAGATCGTGCCGATCAGGACGGCGATCGGCATCAGCTCGTACAGGTGGGCGGGCCCCAGCAGCAACGAGTAGACCGCGGCATGGGCGGCGCTGTAGCCGCGCGTGCCGATGTCGCGCAGCTCATCGACGAAATCGATGAAGAAGAAGAGGGCGAGGAAGGCGAGGGCGACGAAGACGACGGCGGAGACGATGTCGACGTAGAACAGGCGTCGGACCGTCCTCATGCTGCGTGCGCCGCGGCGGCGGCGGCGGCGCGACGGCGGCGGCGCCGACGGCGCCGCTCGATCGGCGAGCTGCGCATGCCGTTTTCGCGCCACCAGAGCAGGGCGAGCGCCAGCACGAACGCGCCGCCGTGGAGGACGAGCAGCGCCGCGCCCAGGCCGACGCGCCCGGCGCCGACCCAGGCCTGCGAGAGCGTGATCAGGTTGTAGTACGCGAAAAAGCCGAGCAGGGCGAACAGCAGGTTCCAGTTGCTCGCGTGGCGCGGATTCGACGCCGACATGCCGACGCCGATCAGCAGCATGTTGGCGGCAGCGAGGACGAGCCCCACGCGCCAGGCCAGCTCGCCCTGGTGCGGCGCGATCGGCATGCGCAGCAGCTCGGCGGTCGGGAGGGCTCGCGGCGGAACCCTCGCGGCGGGGTCGCGGACGCGCTCGCCGGCTTCGGCGCGATAGGTCTCGAAGCGAGACAACGTCTTCTCCCCGCTGGCGCCGTTCTGCTCGTTGCGCTGGCCCTTGCTCAGCACCAGGAAGCGGCCGTCGCCTTCGCTCCGGATCGATCCCGACCTGGCCGACGTCACCGATTCGACGCCGCCGCGCGAAGCGACGATGAAGACGTTGCGCCCGGTCGCCGGATCGCTCGCGCTGCCCTCGAAAAAGAAGGTCCGCTCGCCGTCGGCCGAGGTCTGGAACTGACCGGGCGCGACGCGGGAGAGGTCGGATCGGCTCTCGAACTGCTCCTTCAGGACCGCGCTGCGCTCGTTCTGCCACGGCCAGACGAAGATCGAGAGCACGGCGATCAACAGCAGGACCGGCCAGCTCATGCCGAGCACCGGGCGAACGAAGCGGCTGAGCGGCACGCCGCTGGCGAACCAGATCGTCATCTCGCTGGCGCGGTACATGCGGGACATCGTCGCGACGACGGCGATGAAGAGCGACAGCGCGAGCATGGTCGAGAGGTGGCCCAGGCCGATGTAGGCGAGCAGCAGCACTACGTCCTGCGGCGAGATCCGGCCGACGGCGGCCTGGCCGAGGTTCCTGATGAACATGATCGTCAGCACGATCGTCAGAATGACGACCAGCGTGGCGCCGAAGTTGCGCGCGAGCTCTCGGCGCAATGTCGAATCGAATAACATCGTCCGCTCTTTGTGTCGCTGCGGGAATTATGGACTTCAAGCATCAGGTCACAGCGAATGCGGGCCTTGCCGAGATCGATGTCGATGCGCTCGTGCTCGTCGTCGGTGATCGGCCGGCGCAGGCGCTCGCGGCGCCGTTGGCGACGTTGATCGCCAACGCGATCAGCGAAGGCGATCTAGCGCTCAAGAAGGGCAAGCTGCTCTATCTCCACCGGCCGGCCGGCGTGGCGGCGCGGCGCCTCGTCGTCTGCGTGGCGGGCGACGGGTCGGTGAAGGGCTTCAAGGCCGCGGCCGCGGCCGGGTTCGGTGCTCTCAAGACGAGCGGCGCCAGGACCGTCGGCATCGCCGCCCCCGGGCTCCTGCTCGGCGCCGGCCACGCCGAGGCAGCGGTCGTCGCCGCGGCCGATGCGTCGTACGTCTACAGCTTCACCAAGCCGAGCGCGACGCCGGGCTGGATGCCGGCCTCGATCACGCTCTTTTGCCAGCGCAGCGAAGCCAAGCCGGTGCAACAGGGCGTGCGCCAGGGCCTCGCGGTCGCCGCCGGCGTGACGATGGCGCGCGAATTCGGCAACCGGCCGGGCAACGTCTGCACGCCGAGCTGGCTCGGCCAGCAGGCGAAAAAACTCGGCAAGCAGTTCGACCTCGACGTCGAGGTTCTCGACCGCAAGGAGATCGACAAGCTCGGCATGGGCTCCTTCCTCGCCGTTGCCCAGGGCTCCGACGAGCCGCCGCGCTTCATCATCGCCCGCTACGAAGGAGCCGCCAGATCGAAGGCTCCGGTCGTCCTGGTCGGCAAGGGAATCACCTTCGACACCGGTGGCATCTCGCTCAAGCCGGGCGGCGAAATGGACGAGATGAAGTTCGACATGTGCGGCGCGGCGAGCGTGCTCGGCACCCTTGCCGCGGTCGCCTCGCTGAAGGCGCGCGTGAACCTGGTGGTGCTGGTGCCGGCCTGCGACAACATGCCGAGCGGCCGCGCCGTCAAGCCGGGCGACGTCGTCACCAGCATGTCGGGGCAGACGATCGAGATCCTCAACACCGATGCCGAAGGCCGCCTCATCCTGTGCGACGCGCTGACCTACGCCGAGCGCTTCAAGCCGGCGGTCGTGGTCGACGTCGCGACGCTCACCGGCGCCTGCGTGATCGCGCTCGGCCACCATCACTCGGGCCTGTTCTGCGCCGACGACGGCGTCGCCGCGCAGATGCTCGCGGCGAGCCAGAGCGCGCTCGACCCGTGCTGGCGCATGCCGCTCGACGAGGAGTACGACGAAGCGCTGAAGAGCAACTTCGCCGACATGGGCAACGTCGGCGGGCGTCCCGGCGGCGCGATCACCGCGGCGATGTTCCTCCGCCGCTACACCGCCAAATACCCGTGGGCGCACCTCGACATCGCCGGGACGGCGTGGAAGTCGGGGGCACAGAAGGGCGCAACCGGGCGGCCGGTCGGCCTGCTCACTCACTTCGTCCTCGGCTACGCGAGTTGAGGTTTCGCCCCGAGGCAGCGGCGTGACCGAGATCAGTTTCTATTTCAACGTGCCGAGCCGGGCCGGCTACGCCTGCCGCCTGTTGCGTCGGGCTCAGCGGCAGGGCATGGGGCTCGTCGTCGCCGGCCCCGCCGACGCGTTGAACGAGATCGACCGCGAGCTCTGGACCTTCGCCGGACCGGAATTCCTTGCCCACAGCTGGATCGAGCGCGCCGCCGAGATTCCGGCGGCGCTGCATGCGACAACGATCTGGCTGGGCGCCAATCCGATCGACGCGCCCCGGCACGATGCGTTGCTGAACCTGGGCGACGACACGCCGGCCGCGTTCGAAACCTTCGAGCGCGTGCTCGAGGTCGTCTCGCTCGACGAAGCCGATCGCCAGGCCGCGCGGACGCGCTGGAAGGCGTATGCGCGGCGCGGCTATCCGATCAGGAAGCACGAGGTCGCGCCATGAGCACCGGCCGGCCGCCGCCGGGGACGATCCCGACGTTGACCGAAGTCGTGCCTTGGCCGGGCAGCGGCCCGGCTGCGCCGGCCCCGACCCCGCTCGCGCCTCCGGCCCCGGCCGCGCCGCCCCCGGCTGCGCC
>JBDSLQ010000395.1:0-2572 GCA_039916285.1 Caldimonas sp. | reverse complement strand
GCCTCGCTGCCGTGGAACTCCATCAGCAGCATCGGCGCCTCGGTGAGGGTGAGCTTGTCGTGGCGGTTGACCGCCTGCACGGCGAAGCGGTCGAGCAGCTCGCAACGGGCGATCGGGATTCCCATCTGGATGATCTCAATCGTCGTCCGCACCGCGTCGTCGATCGACGGGAAGGTGCAGGTCGCCGCCGACATCGCCTCGGGCACCGGATAGACACGGAGCGTGATCTCGGTCATCACGCCGAGCGTCCCCTCGCTGCCGACCATGAGGCGCGTCAGGTCGTAGCCTGCCGAAGACTTGCGGGCGCGCGTGCCGGTGTGGATGACGGCGCCGCTCGCGGTGACGACAGTCAGGCCGAGGACGTTCTCTCGCATCGTCCCGTAGCGAACGGCGTTGGTGCCGCTCGCGCGCGTTGCCGCCATGCCGCCGATGGAGGCGTCAGCGCCCGGATCGATCGGGAAGAAGAGGCCGGTGTGCCGGATCTCGTCGTTCACCTGCGTGCGCGTCACGCCGGCCTGGACCGTGACCGTCAGGTCCTCGGCGTGGACAGCGATCACGCTGTTCATGCGCGAGAGGTCGATGCTGACGCCACCCTGGACCGCCAGCAGGTGGCCCTCGAGCGACGAGCCGACGCCGAACGGGATGACCGGCACGGCATGCTGGTCCGCGAGCCGGACCACGGCGGCGACGTCTTCCGTGCTTTCGCAGAAGACGACCGCCTCGGGCGGCGGCGCGTCGATCGGCGACTCGTCGCGGCCGTGCTGCTCGCGCACGACCAGCGCCGTCGAGCAGCGGTCACCGAAGGCGGCCTTGAGCGCATCGATCATCGCCGGCGGCACCGCGCGGGGCGCGAGTTCGGGCAGCAGGTGGGCGGGCAAGGGTGCGTTCATGGCGGATCTCCACGGCGGGCGACGCCGAACCGGCATTGTAGGAACGCCCCGAGCCGCACGCGGACCGTTCGTTCGGCGCTGCTATAGGATGCCGCGACCATGGCCCATCGCCTGACCCAGATCGCGACGCGGACCGGCGACGACGGCACGACCGGGCTCGGCGACGGCAGCCGGGTCGCCAAGAGCCACCTGCGCGTTGCTGCGCTCGGCGACGTCGACGAGCTCAATTCGAGCCTCGGCGTCCTCCTCGCCGAGCCCTTGCCGGACGACGTCCGCGAGCTGGTCGGCGTCGTCCAGCACGAGCTCTTCAACCTCGGCGGCGAGTTGTCGATTCCCGGCTTCGCACTCCTCAAGGTCGAGGCGGTGGCGCGCCTCGACGAGGCGCTCGCGCACTACAACGCCGGCCTGCCGCGGCTGAAGGAATTCATCCTGCCGGCGGGGACGCGCAGTGCCGCGCTCGCGCACGTGGGCCGCACCGTCGCGCGCCGCGCCGAGCGCGCCGTCGTCGCCCTGGCGGCGAGCGACGAAGTGCGCAGCGAGGTCCGCCAGTACCTGAACCGGCTGAGCGACCTGCTGTTCGTGCTCGCTCGCGTCCTCAACCGCGCCGACCTCGACGGCCTCGGCGGCGACGACGTCTACTGGAAGAGCGAGCGGCTGGCGCGCGATGCCGGCGGCGCCGACGACGCGGACTGAGCGGGCGCTAGGCGCCGACGAGCAGGTCGCGCTCGGCGATCCACATCACCGCGTCGCCGGCCGGTGCGCGCTGCAGGCGCAGGTCGACTTCCTTGCGATCGTCTTCGCCGAGGCTGCGGTAGAGGAAGTCGGCCGCATTGCCGGGCTCGCCGGTGACGAACAGCTGCGAAGTCACTTCGCCGAACGTCGCATGGCGAAGCTTGACGTGGATATGCGGCGTTCGACCCGGGTAAGGCGCCGGCCGGATCGTGCGGAAGCGATAGCCGCCGCGCGCGTCGCTGCGCGTCGCACCGAAGCCCTGGAATCCGGCGTCGATGCGTTCGCCAGCGCCGCGTGGATGGCGATAGCTCCCGAACGCATCGCACTGCCAGATCTCGATCTCGGCGCCGTCAACGGCGCGGCCGCCGGCGTCGCGGACGACGCCGTGCAGGTCGAGGTGCTCGCCGCGCGCTCTCGGAAGCGGCTGGCCGTCGGGCGCGCGGCCGCGCACGGTGGTGAGGTCGGCGTCCCAGTCGAGCGAGCGAGCGCGGTAGGCGATCGGGGGATAGAAAGGGCCGTCGGTCATCGGCGGCACACCGCGCGCGACCACGAGGGCCGGCCAGCCGACCGCTGCGACGGCGCCCACGCTCAAGACGAGACGGCGACGATCGAAGAGTTGCGTATCCATGGCGCGATTGGAGCGCGCGGCGCTCCTGCCGTCAAACGGTGCCGCGGGGCGCGGCGGAAATTGCTCACGCCGGTGTTGCGGCGAGCGCCGCGACCTGCTTCTCCCGGCGTGCCGCGACGGCGCCCGCGAGCAGCTCCAGCGTTCGCACCGAATCGTCCCAGCCGAGGCAGGCATCGGTGATGCTCTGGCCATAGACGAGCTTGGCCGGGTCGTCCTTGCCCGCGGCGAACTTCTGCGCGCCTTCCTGGAGGTGGCTTTCGACCATCACGCCGAAGACGCAACGATTGCCGCTTTCGATCTGCGTCGCGACGTCGCGCGCGAC
>JBDSLQ010000394.1:0-4492 GCA_039916285.1 Caldimonas sp. | reverse complement strand
GACGTCGAGATGACCATCGTGCCGCCGTGGGTCCCCTGGCCGCGCGCGGTGGTGTGGGTCACCGGCGCTCTCGAGCTGCTCGGCGCCGGGGGCCTGCTCTACGCCCCGGCGCGCCCCAGGTCGGGGCTGGGTCTGTTCGCGCTGACGCTGGCGGTAACGCCGGCCCACCTCTACATGCTGCAGAGCCCCGAGAACTTTTCCGTGCCGTACTGGGCCCTCGTCCTGCGTCTGCCGGTGCAGGCCGGTCTGCTCTGGCTCATCGCCTGGAGCACCGGCGCCTTCGGCAGGCGACCGACTCAGTGAAGGTCGCGGCGTTTGCCCTTGAACGCTTTCGGGCTGATGACGTTGCCTTCGCGATCGATCGCCGAGCGACGAGCGCGGCGGATCGCTTCTTTGGTCGCCCGGCGTGCGCGCAGCTCCGCGCCGGGCCAGGCGATGAAACGGCGCAGGCGGCCCCGCCACAGGTCGCTGCTCCGGCGCAGCGAAGCGTCGACGCGTTCGCGCCGCTTCGGCTTGAGCAGCATGCGGGCGAGGAGGAGCACGCAAGCGACGACGATCGCGGCGGCGAAGATTTTCTCGACGAGGTTCATGAAGCGGTCCCGTTCACTCCCATCGTAGCGCGCATCGGACAACACCGACGACGACCCTGCCCTGCGCGAACCCCCTTTAACCGGGGGAGGTGCTGCGGGGCAGAATTCAAGACGCACAGAGCCCGTCGGTGCGTCGATTGCTAAACGGCTCAGCCGCCCCATGGAAGAGCCCCACGCCCCCGTCTCCCCGGACCTGCCGGCGCCGCCTGACGCGGCGCGGGGTCTGCACCGCGTGAGCGAAGCGCTGCGCGAGTCGGAGGCCCTGTTTCGCACCATCGTCATGCAGGCCGCGGCGGGCGTCGCCCACATCGACCTCGAAGGCCGCATCACGCTTGTCAACGCCCGCTTCGCGCTGATCGCCGGGCGAACGATGGAGGAGCTGGCCGGCTCGTCGGCGTTTGCGCTGGTCGATCCCGACGACCAGCCCCACAACATCGAGGCGTTTCGCCGCCTCGCGGCCGACGGCACGCCGTTCGAGATGGAGATGCGCTACCGGCGCGGTGACGGCAGCGCGACCTGGGTGAGCGCGTCGGTGACGGCGGTGCTCGACGCCCGGGGCCGGGCGACGGCGGCGGTCGCGATCGTCATCGACGTCGGCGACCGGCGCCACGTCGAGCACGCGCTGCGCGAATCGGAGGAGCGGCTGCGCCTGGTCGTCGACAACGCGCGCGAGTACGCGATCCTCACGCTGGACCTGAAGCGGACAATCACCGGCTGGAACGTCGGCGCCGAGGGCCTGCTCGGCTACGTCCCCGAGGAGGTCATCGGCGAAAGCGCCGACATCATCTTCACCGAGGAAGACCGCGCCACCGGCGCGCCGCAGCGCGAGGCGAAGCAGGCGCTCACCGAAGGCCGCGCCGCCGACGAGCGCTGGCACCGGAGGAAGAACGGCACGCGCTTCTGGGGCAGCGGCGTCATGATGGCGATGCGCGATGCCGACGGCACCCACCCGATCGGCCTGCTCAAGATCTTTCGCGACCACACGCAGGCACGTGCCGCCGAGCAGACGCTCGAGACAAGCCGGGCCGAGCTGGTGCAGGCGCTGGTCGACAACCGCAAGGCGCGCGCCGAGGCCGAGGCGGCCAGCCACGCCAAGGACCGCTTCCTCGCCATCCTCTCGCACGAGCTGCGCACGCCGCTCACCCCCGTGGTGATGGCACTGCACGAGCTCGAGCGCAGCAGCGAACTGCCCGCGTCGCTGCGCAGCACCGTCGAGGTGATCCGCCGGAACGTTCGCGCCGAGCTGATGCTGATCGACGATCTCCTCGACGTCACCCGCATCTCGACCGGCAAGCTGGAGATGAGTCGCGCCGAAACCGACCTGCACGAGGTCGTGCATGCCGCCACCGACGTCTGCGCCGGCGACTTCGCGGCCAAGCGCCAGAAGATCACCTATGCGCTCGGCGCGGCGCGCCACGTCGTTCCGGGCGACGCGACGCGATTGCAGCAGGCGGTCTGGAACCTGCTGAAGAACGCTTCCAAATTCACCCCCAGCGAAGGCGAGGTCCAAGTCGTCACGAGCAACGTCGGCAACCGTCTCGTGCTGATCGTCGCCGACACCGGCATCGGCATCGCCAGCGAGGCGCTGCCGACGATCTTCGACGCCTTCGCGCAGGAAGGGCCGTGGGTGACGAGCGAGTTCGGCGGGCTCGGCCTCGGCCTGGCGATCGCCAAGGCGACGATCGAGGCGCACCACGGCTCGCTCGTCGCGGCGAGCGGCGGCCGCAACCAGGGCGCGACGTTCACGATCGAGCTGCCGCTCGACTGAGCACTCCGCCGATGATCGCCCTCCTGCCCCGCCCCGGTGCAAAGCGGCCGCTGCGCATCTTCGTCGTCGAGAACCACGAGGACACGCGCTTCCTGCTCTGCCTCCTCCTCGAGCAGCTCGGCCACACGGTGTTCTCGGCGCCTTCGCTCGCCGCCGCGCTGGCGGCGCTGCCGGCGGCGCGCTGCGAGGTGCTCATCTCCGACATCGGCCTGCCCGACGGCAACGGCTGGGACCTGATGACGCGGCTCGGCGACGACCGCCCGCCGTACGCGATCGCGATGAGCGGCTTCGGGATGTCGTCGGACCGGCAGCGCAGCCTCGGCGTCGGCTACCGCCATCACCTGCTCAAGCCGGTCGAGCCGGACCAGCTCGAGCATCTGCTGGACGAGGCGGCCGACGCAACGAGCGCGCCCCGCCCGCGGCCAGGCTCCACGTAGGGTCACTCCGGTGGCATGGCCGTGCCTTCGCCGGCACAGTCGGCCGCTCACAGGAGAAGCCATGAACATGCGCGCTGTCATGACGGGAAGAACGGTCGTTGCGGCGGCGGCGATCGTCGCCTCGCTCGGGTTCGGCAACGCCAGCGCGGCGTGGCCGGAGCGCCCGATCACGCTCGTCGTGCCGTGGGGCGCCGGCGGCGGCACCGACGCCACCGCGCGCATCATCGGCTCGCTGCTCGAGAAGGAAATCGGCCAGCCGGTGACGGTCGTCAACCGCACCGGCGGCAGCGGCGTCGTCGGCCACGCCGCGATCTCGTCCGCGCCGCCCGACGGCTACACGATCGGCCTGATCACGGTCGAGATCGGCATGATGCATTGGCAGGGGCTCACCGACATCTCGGGCACCTCGTACACGCCGATCGGCCTCGTCAACGTCGATCCGGCCGGCCTGCAGGTCCGCGCCGACTCGCCGTACAAGAACGCCAACGAGCTGGTCGCTGCGATCAAGGCCAATTCGGGCAAGTTCAAGGCGTCGGGCACCGGCCAGGGCGGCATCTGGCACCTGGCGATCGCCGGCATGCTGAAGGACCTGAAGGTTGACCCGGCGGCCGCGCCGTGGGTGCCTTCGAACGGCGCCGCGCCCGGCCTGCAGGACCTCGTCGCCGGCGGCGTCGAGATCGTGCCGTGCTCGCTGCCCGAGGCGCGCTCGCTGATCGACGCCGGCAAGGTCAAGAGCCTGGCCATCATGAGTGACGCGCCGGCAGGGCTGTACCCGAACGTGCCGACGTTGAAGGCGGCGACCGGCAGCGACTGGAAGATCGGCGCCTGGCGCGGCATCGCCGCGCCCAAGGGGATACCGAACGACGTTCGCGACAAGCTCGTGGCCGCGATCCGGAAGATCGCGGCGAGCAAGGAGTACGTCGACTTCATGGGCAGCCGCGGCTTCGGGGTCGCCTACCTCGGCCCCGACGAGTTCGGCCGCTTCATGGCCAAGTCCGACGCCGACCTCGGCGCGACGATGAAGGCGGTCGGCATCGTCAAGTGACTGTGCGGCCAGCCGCGAAGCGGCCCGCATGAAGATCAACGATGCGATCTGGGGCGCGCTTTTCGCGCTCCTCGGCGCGGCGATCCTGTGGCACGTGCAGGGCTTTCCGCGGATCCCGGGGCAGAACGTCGGGCCGGGCCTGTTCCCGGGCGTTCTCGCCGTGGCGATGCTCGTCTGCGGCGCCCTTCTCATCGCCACGGGGCTGAAGGCGCGCCGCGCCGAGGGCGCGCCATCGCCCTGGGCGGCCGCGCCCGACTGGCTGCGCTCGCCGCGCCACGTTCTCGCCTTTGTCGTGCTCGCGGCGGTCAACGTCTTCTACCTGCTCGTCGTCGAACGCCTCGGCTTCGTGCTCACCGCCTTCGTCTACCTCGCCGCCTTGTTGTGGGTGCTGCGCGTTCGCTTCGCCCTCGTCTTCCCGGTCGCCCTGGTCATGACGCTGGTGATCCACTACGCGTTCTACAAGCTGTTGCGCGTGCCGCTGCCATGGGGCGTGTTGCAGCCGATCGCGTGGTGAGACTGCCAGAAGCGCAGATGCGCCCGAAAGGATGTCGATGAGCGGCGCGTGGGCACAAGCCTTCTCGATGGTCTTCGAGCCGTACAACATCGTCGTGATGCTGGCCGCATCGCTGTTCGGACTGTTCGTCGGCGCGGT
>JBDSLQ010000393.1:0-23614 GCA_039916285.1 Caldimonas sp. | reverse complement strand
GCTGGAACATGGACGTCGACATTCCATGGGCCCAGTTCGACGCCGCCCGGCTGACCGAAGAGCAGGCGCAGACGATCAAGATGAACGCCATCACCGAGTGGGCAGCGTTGCCGGCGACCGAGATGTTCCTGCGCGACAACCGCGACGACAGCGACTTCTCGGCCTTCATGAGCGTCTGGTTTTTCGAGGAGCAGAAGCACTCCCTGGTGCTGATGGAGTACCTGCGGCGCTTTTGCCCCGACCTCGTTCCCACCGAGGCCGAGCTTCACGCCGTCCGCTTCACCTTCGATCCGGCCCCGGCGCTCGAGACCCTGATGCTGCACTTCTGCGGCGAGATCCGGCTCAACCACTGGTACCGGCGCGCCGCGGAGTGGCACACCGAACCGGTCATCCGCGCCATCTACGAGACGCTTGCGCGCGACGAGGCGCGCCACGGCGGCGCCTACCTGCGCTACATGAAGCGGGCGATGCTGAAGTTCGGGGACGAGGCACGTGCCGCGTTCGCCAAGGTCGGCGTGCTGATGGCGAGCGCGCGCCGCACCGCCCAGGCCTTGCATCCGACCAACCTGCACGTCAACACCAAGCTCTTTCCGCGCGACACGATCCAGAGCCGCCTGCCCGACCCCGAGTGGCTCGAGGCCTGGCTCGACACCCAGATCCAGTTCGACAGCGTCTGGGAGAACAAGGTCGTCGACCGCATCCTGCACAACCTGGGCCTGCTGCTCGAGCGCAGCTTCGCGAGCGTCCAGGAGCTCAATCGCTACCGCAAGGAAGTGACGGCGCGAATCGCCGCCGCAGCGGCGGCCGCCGCCGTCGTGCCCGGCCCCGGCAGCCAGTCCGCCTGAGCGGCGCGGCTCGCGTCGGCGTCAGCCCTTGGCCGGGGCGCGGTCGCGGTCGGCCTTGCGATCGGCGACGATCTTCTGCACGCTCGGCCGTTCGCCGAGGCGCTTGACGTAAGGCTTCCAGTCGACGCCCCCGGCGGAGAGCAGGTCCTCGCCGTAAATCGCTTGCGTCGCCATCGAGATCACGCCGAACGAAGCCCAGGCCGCGCAGTCGGCCTGCGTGAACGCTCGGCCGGCAACGTAGGGATCGAAGCGGACCAGCCGCGCGAGCGCGGCGATGTTGCGCTCGAGGCGCTTCCTGATGCGCGCTGCGTCGGCGTCGTCGAGCGAGCCGCCGAAGAACGCCTTCGGGTAGAGCTCGCGCGCGACCAGCTCGACGTGCAAGTCGATGAAAGCGATCAGCTCGCGCACCTTCGCCGCGGCATAGGGATCCTTCGGCAGCAACGGCGGCTCGGGGTAGGCGGTCTCGATGTACTCGAGCATCGCCTGGCTTTCGCACAGCGGGCCGTGCGCGGTCCGCAGGAAAGGGATCTTGCCGAGCGGAGACGCGCGCATCGACTCCTCGCTGCGCGCACCGACGCCGGCGGTGCCGACTCGCTCTTCCTCGAACGGAACGCCCTTCTCGAGCAGCGCGAGCTTGACCTTGCTGTAGTAGTTGGAGATCGGCAATCCGCACAGCACGAGCATCGTTCTCTCCTTCGATGGGGCGGCGCCGAGTCTAAGCGCGTGCCGTCGCGATGCCTGGCACGCGCGCGACAATCGGGGCATGCTCCCCGACTTCGTCGCCAAGCTCTGCCCGCGCGCCGAGCTGCTGCCTCGCCTGGCCAAGCTGGCGCGGCCCGTCGTCTTCACCAACGGCGTCTTCGACATCCTCCATCGCGGCCACGTCACCTACCTGGCGCAGGCGCGCGCGCAAGGTGCGAGCCTCGTCGTCGGCCTCAACAGCGACAGCTCGGCGAAAGACCTCGGCAAGGCGCCCGACCGGCCGCTCAACAACGAGGGCGACCGGGCCTGCGTGTTGGCCGCGCTCGAGAGCGTCAGTCTGGTCACTCTGTTCGACGAATCGACGCCGCTCGAGCTGCTCAGGATCGTCCGCCCCGAGCTGTACGTGAAGGGCGGCGACTACGACGTCGGGGCGCTCGCCGAGACTGCGCTGGTGCGCGGCTGGGGCGGCACTGCGCGCGCGCTGCCGTTCGTCGAAGGCTACTCGACGACGGCGCTGGTGGCGCGGATTCGGGGCTGAGCGCGCGCGGCGTCAATCGCGAGCGCGCGCGATCTCGTTCGCTTCGGCACCGGCGGCAGGCGAGCGGATGCCCATATGCTCGCGCTCGCGCCGCGCCGGAAAGACGATCTCGCGCTCGACCCAGACGCGCAACCGCACCGCTTCCGGCCCGCGTTCCTTGAGCAGATGCGCGAGCAGCGTTTCCTCGCTGACGTGCGCCTCGGCCGGCTGGCCGAGGCGGCGCACGCCGCCGCGGTAGGTGATCGCGAGCGCGCCGTCGCTGGCGGTGATTCCGACGATCGCGCGCACGTCGGCAAGGCGCACCCAGCGGCGCCGATCGGGATCCTCGAGCACCTGGACGCGGCGGCCGCGAAACGCATAGTGGCGCCCTTCGACGGCGGCTAGCTGCGCCTTCTTCATGCCGTCGCGCAGCGCGCTGGCGAGCTCGATCAAGGGTCGCGCAAGAAGGATGCCGAAGAGCGGGAGCGTCGGCACCATCGCCGCCAGCCCGAACCAGCGCCAGACCGCCCACGACACGAAAGCGCAGACCGCCAGGCGCAGGGCGATCGAGGCGACGATCCGGGTCACGATGTCCTGCGGTTGACGAAAAAGATGCCGGCGGCGACCGCCACGAGCGCGATCAGAAGGCGCTCGGTCACCGGCTCGGCGAGCAGCACGGCGCCGAGGACGAGGCCGAACACCGGCGTCAGCATCGTGAACGATGAGAGCCGAGTCGCTGGGTAGTGGCGAATCAGCCAGAACCAAACCAGGTAGCTCGCGAAGCTGACGATCACGGTCTGGAACGCGAGCGAGCTCCAGGCGAGCGCCGACAGGCGATGCGGCAGCGGCGCCGCGATGAAGGCCGCCGCCCCGAGCAGGAGCAGCGCCGAGACGGCGAGCTGGTAGAGCAGTGTCTTCTCGGCCGATGCCTGGCCGAGCGCCGTGGCGCGGATCGCCAGCGTCGTCGCGCCCCAGAGCGCGCCGGCGAGAACGCCGAGGCCGTCGCCGAGCCACTGCATCGGGCCGGCGGCGGGGCGCGAGAAGCCTTCGGCGAAGGCCCACGCGACGCCGGCGAAGGCGAGCACGAGACCCGCGCTCTGCAGCGCGGTGAGCCGCTCCGCGCGCGCGATCAGCGGCATGCCGAGGGCGACGAAAAAGGGCGCGATGTAGATGAAGACGACCATCCGCGACGCGGTCGTGAACTGCAGGCCGACGAAGATGCAGAAGAACTCGGCGCCGAAGAGCGCGCCCGCGAGCAAGCCGCCGGCGAGCGTGCCGTCGCGCGCGAAGAGGGCAATGCCGCGCCAGCGCGCCCAGACCCAGACCAGCACGGCCGCGCCGGTCGAACGCAGCGCCGCTTGCCAGAGCGCGGGGATCTCCGCAAGCGCGGCTTTCGCTGCGACCTGGTTGAGGCCCCAGAGAAAGCAGCAGAGGACGAGGACAGCGACGGCGACGGTATCGAGATGGCTCTTTCGTTCGGTCATCGAGCCGATGCTAGGGGGTCTCGCCGGGCGCTGGGACGAGGTCGCGCCGGCGCGCTGCCCCGAAGCGGACGATCGTGGCGACGAGCAGCCAGGACAGGATGCCGGCGGCGAGCCCGCTCGCGTGAGCGAACGGCGCGGTGGCGATATCCCATCCGGCCGGATGGCGCAGCGCTGCTCGCCATGGCGTTTCGCTCGCGACCTTGATCAGCAGCGCGAGCAGCAAAAGCGCGCCGATCGCACGCCGCGGTCCGCGCGCGCGGACGACCAGCTCCATCGCAACGCACGCCGTACCGGCATGGAGAACGCCCGACAGGCCGCCGTAGTGAAGCAGATCGGGGCGTGCGACGAGGCCGAGCTGCGTCAGCGGCCAGGCGATCAGCCAGGCGATCGCGATCGGCCAGCGAACCTGGGCAAAGAAGCCGAGCGCGCCGACCAGCACCGTGCCGGCGAGGTTGGCGACGAGGTGCAGCGCGCTGTAGTGGACGAACGCTGCCGAGAGCGCGCGCCACGGCTCGTTCAAGGCGAGCGCCGGCTGCCAGTCGAGGGGAGCCGGGTCGCGGCCGAAGGTGAGTGCCGCGCCGACGGCGAGAACGGCGGCGAGCGCGCACCAGGCGCGGCCGCCGTCAGGCGAAGACGGCACGCTAGAGGGCGAGGACGGCGTTGCTCTGCCCGGCCAGGAGCGCCGGCGCGACCTGCGTCGGCTGCTCGTCGAGCCGGGCGCGATGCTGCGCCCGGCGCAGGTCGCGGTAGGCGTCGGCGGCGGCGCTCCCGATGCCCGCGGGAAGCAGTCCGGCGTCCTCGGCGCGGCGCAGCAAGGCAATGTTGCCGACGTCGTCGAGCAGCTCAGGGCGCTCCGCGCCATGGCCGAGAACGAGCGCCTGCACCGCGAACTCGACGTCGATCATCCCGCCCGGGCTGTGCTTGACGTCGAAGGTGCCGGCCGCGACCGCATGGGCGGCGCGCACTTTCTCGCGCATCGCCTTCACCTCGCCGAACAGCGCTTGCGGATCGCGCCGCGCGGCGAGCACGTTGCGCCGCACGGACTCGAAGCGCTGCGCCAGCCGTTCGAGGCCGGCGCACCATCGCGCCCGCGTCAGCGCCTGGTGCTCCCAGGTCCAGGCGGTATTGCTGCCCCGACCGGCCTGGTAGTTCTCGAACGAGGCCATCGACGTGACGAGCAACCCCGAGTTGCCGTTCGGGCGCAGCGCCGTGTCGATGTCGAACAGCTCGCCCGCGGCGGTCCGCATCGTCAGCCAGGCGATGAGCTTGCGAACGAAGGCGCCGTAGACCTCGGCCGCCTTGTCCGGCTCGGTCTCGGGGTCGTCGTGAACGAAGACGAGGTCGAGATCGCTGCCGTAGCCGAGCTCCTTGCCGCCGAGCTTGCCGTAGGCGATGACCGCGAGCTGCGGCTCCGGCCGGTGCGCCGTCTTCAGGTGCTTCCAGGCCCAGCCGATGGCACAGCACAGCGTCGCGTCGGCGAGCGCCGACAGGTCGTCGGCGACCTGCTCGACCGTGATGTGGCCCTCGACGTCTCGCACCAGGGTGCGAAAGACCTCGGCGTGATGGGCCCGGCGCAGCGTGTCGAGCAGGAGCTCTTCCTCGGCCTGGCTCGATCGCTCCCAGCCCTTCAGGCGCTCGTCGAGCTCTCGCTTGTAGGCCTCGGGGTCGAAGCGGTCGTGCAGCAGCCGCTCGTCGGCGAGTTCGTCGATGACGCCCGGGTGCAGCATCAGGTAGCGCATGGGCCAGCGCGCCAGGCCGAGCAGGCGCAGCAGCCTGCTCTGCACCTCGGGCCGTTCGGCGAGCATGGCGAGATAGCTCTCGCGGCGCAGCAGCGGCTCGATCCAGTCGACGAAGAGAACCGATGCGGCCGGCGTGCAGCGCGCTTCCTCGACCGCCTGGACGGCGCGCGAGACGAGGCGGCCGAGCCTGACCTTGCTTTCGTCGCGCAGCAGCTTGATCTTGGGCTGGGCGCACAGCGGCCTGAGGCGCGCCGCGAGCTCGGCCGGCAGCCGGGCGAGGAACTCCTCCGAATCGACGGGCAGCGGTTGCGGCCCGCAGGTCCGGCAACCGCCCTGCACGGGCGCGCGGCCGTCGTGCAGGAGCTCGTCGAATTCGACTGCGACGCACTCGCGCGCTGCGCACAGAAGGTCGAGAAAATGCGCCGTGCCGTCCTCGCCGCCGTGGCCGAGGCTCCTCGCGATCCAGTCGAGGTCGGCGTCGTCTGTCGGCAGGACGTGCGTCTGCTGGTCGTCGAGATACTGGATGCGGTGCTCGACGCGGCGCAGCAGCATGTAGGCGTCGCTCAGGCGCGCCCCGGCGGCGCGCTTCATCAGCCCGCCGGCGACGAGCTTGTCGAGCGCCTTCATCGTCGAGCGGGTGCGGATCTCCGGGAACTGGCCGCCGCGAACGACGAGCAGCAGCTGGACGATGAACTCGATCTCGCGGATGCCGCCGCGCGAAAGCTTGACGTCGTTGGCGCGCTCCGGCCGGCCGGCGGCGCGCCGCTGCGCCTCGTCGCGCACCTTGACGTGGAGCTGGCGCAGGCCCTCGAAGACGCCGTAGTCGAGATAGCGGCGGTACACGAAGGCGGTAACGAGCGATTTCAGGGGCAGGGCGCGACCCTCGGCGACGCTCGCGCGCGGCGCGACGACGCGGCTCTTCAGCCAGGCGAAGCGTTCCCATTCGCGGCCGTGCGCCTGCAGGTAGTCCTCGAGCATCGCCAGGCTCGTCACCGGCGGCCCGGAGTTGCCGTTCGGACGCAGCGCGAGGTCGACGCGGAAGACGAAGCCGTCCTCGGTGACCTCGCCGATCAATGCATAGAGGCCGCGTGCGACTTGCGAAAAATACTCGTGCGCGCTCACCTGCCGCTCGCCGTCGGTCTGGCCCTCGCCTTCGTAGAGATAGACAAGATCGATGTCGGAGGAGACGTTGAGCTCGCGCGCGCCGAGCTTGCCCATGCCGACGATCCAGAAGTCGATGCGCGCGCCGTCACCGTCGCGCGGCACGCCGAAGCGCGCGTCCTGGTCGGCGAGGGTGCGGGCGAGAGCAATCTCCAAAGTCGCCTCGGCGAGCTCGGTCATCGCACGGGTGATGTCCTCGAGAGGCGCGCCTTCCTCGACGTCGAGCACGGCGAGGCGCTCGAGCGTCAGCTGGCGCGTGATTCGCAGGGCGGCGGCGAGCGGCGCGCCGCGCGCCTGCAGCGTTCCGATGAGGGCGACGATCGCGCTGCGGTCCGGCACGCCGGGCGGCAGCAACGCCAGCTCCGCCGCGTAGCGCCGACGCACGCGTTGCACGAACCGGCTGTACCCGGCGAGCGGGATGTCACGAATGGTTGCCACCGGCGCGCGCGGAGCGGTCGAAAGTGGCGCTCCGGCGGTCTGGGAACCCATCGTCTCGCCCGGGGTCTGTGCTAGATTGAACCGACCGTCGCGAAGCGTCGATGCAGCGCCGGTCGCAGCAGCCCGCGTGCGGCGATGGCGCGATCGTCCTCGCGACGCACTGCCGGCCGGCACAACGCTTTGTTCATGTCTTCGACCCCGCCTCCCGGTGCCGCCGGCCTCCCCTCCCGCAGCGCCCGGTCGGTGCGATGGACGCCTGTGCGATCGACACTGCGCGCGCTGCTCTGGCTGCTGTTGGCGCTGTGGCTCGTGATGTTCGTGGGTTGGCTCTCACTTCACTGGCTCATTCTGCCGCACATCGAGGAGTGGCGCCCGACCATCGAGGCGCGCGCCAGCACCATGATCGGCGCGCCGATCCGGATCGGCGCCATCAGCGTGCGCTCGAGCGGCTGGGTGCCGGCGATCGAGTTGCGCGACGTCCGCGTCCTCGATGCCGAGCAACGCGTCGCCTTGACGCTGCCGCGCGTCTTCGCCGCCTTGTCGTCGCGCTCGCTGCTCGCGCTCGAGCCGCGCTTCGCGCAGTTGCTGATCGACGGCGCCAGCCTCGACGTGCGTCGCGACAAGAGCGGCCGCATCCGCGTCGCCGGACTCGACTTCGCGAACCTTCAGGGCGCCGCCGACGACGACGCGGCCGCGGACTGGTTGTTCAAGCAGCACGAGTTCGTGATCCGCGCCGGCACGCTGCGCTGGATCGACGAGGCCCGGGATGCCGAACCGCTGGCGCTCGCCGACGTCGAGCTGGTCGTTCGCAACGGCCTGCGCGAGCACGACATCCGCCTCGACGCGACGCCGCCCGCGGGCTGGGGCGACCGCTTCAGCGTGCGTGGGCGCTTCGTCCAGCCGCTGTTCGCGCGCAGCAGCGACTGGCGCCGCTGGAGCGGGCGCGCCTACGTCGATCTGCCGCGCGCCGACCTCAGCCAGCTGCGCCGCCGCGTCAGCCTGCCGTTCGAGCTGAGCGAGGGCGACGGCGCGGTGCGCGGCTGGTTCGACTGGAAGGACGGCCAGCCGACCGGCGCCTCGGTCGATCTCGCCCTGCGCGCGGTCGCGCTGCGCCTCGACAAGAGCGTCGAGCCGCTCGAGTTCGAGCAAGTGGCGGGACGCATCGACGCCGTGAAGACGGACGATCGCATCAGCGTCTCCGTGCACCAGCTCGGCTTTCGCACCGGCGACGGCCTGAGCTGGCTGCCGAGCGACCTTCGCGTCGCCTGGCGCCAGGACGAGGCCGGCACCGTCAGCGGCGGCGAGTTCGATGCAGAGCGCCTCGACGTCGGCGTGATCGCCGACATCGCGGCGCACGTGCCGATCGGCGCGGCGATCCGCGACCTGCTCGCCGACCTCCAGCCCCGCGGCGTCATCACGCAGCTGCGCACGCGCTGGGACGGCCCGCTCGATGCGCCGCAGCGCTATCGCGTCAAGGGCCAGCTGAGCGAACTCTCGCTCAAGGCGCGGCCCGCGCTCGGGGCCGATGCGGTCGGCCGGCCCGGCCTCAGCAACGCCGCGCTCCAGCTCGAGGCGAGCGAGACCGGCGGCCAGGCGCGCGTCGAGATGCAGCCCGGGCGGCTCGACCTGCCCGGCGTGTTCGACGAGCGCGAGGTGGCGTTCGATCGCCTCGACGCCAAGCTCGCCTGGAAGATCGAGCCGGCCGCCAGCGGCGCTGCGCCGAAGGTGAGCGTGAAGGTGACGTCGGCGAGCTTCGCCAACGCCGACGCCAAGGGCGACCTGACTGCGACCTGGCGCTCGGGCCCGGGCACCGGGTTCGGCCGCGGCGGCCGCTATCCGGGCCAGCTCGAGCTCGACGGCAAGCTCGTCGACGGCGTCGCGGCGCGCACCGCGCGCTACCTTCCGCTCGGTCTGCCGCAAGGCGTTCGCAACTACATCGCCGCGGCGGTTCGCGAAGGAACCCTCTCGAGCGCGACCGTCCGCGTGCGCGGCGACCTCTGGGACTTTCCTTTCCACGACGCCAGGATCGCGCGGGACGGCGAGTTCCGCGTCGCTGCCAAGGTCGAGGGCGTGACCTTCGCGTACGCGCCGGTCGAGGCAGGGGCCCCCGGCAGCGCGGCGGCGCAGCCGCGCGAGTCGTGGCCGCCGCTGACGTCGGGGTCGGGTGAGCTGATCGTCGATCGCTCGTCCCTCGACATTCGTGGCGCCAAGGGGCAGGTCGGCAACGTCGAATGGAGCGGCGTGCAAGGCCGCATCGCCGAGCTCGGCAACCGCGCCCGGCTCGACATCGAAGGCACCTCGAAGGGGCCGCTCGACGACATGCTCCGCTTCATCGACACCACGCCGGTCGGGCGCTGGACCGGCAAGGCGCTCGCCGGCGCATCGGCGACCGGAGCCGCCGAGCTCAAGCTCGCCCTCAACGTGCCGCTGTCGCGGCCGGGCGAGTCGATCGTCAAGGGAACGCTCGTCCTCGCCGGCAACGACCTTCGCATGACGCCCGACACGCCGCTTCTCGCGGCGGCGAAAGGGCGCGTCGATTTTTCCCAGCGCGGCTTCACCGTCAGCGGCGCGAGCGCGCGAACGCTCGGCGGCGAGATCGCCTTCGAAGGCGGCTCGAGCGCGGGGCTGAGCGGCGGCGATTCGCAACGCTTCAGCGGCCGCGGCACGATCACCGCCGAGGCCCTGCGCCAGGCCCCCGAGCTCGGGACGCTGGCGCGTCTGGCGAATTCGCTGTCGGGCCAGACCAGCTACCGGGCGACGCTCGGATTCGTCGGCGGCCGACCGCAGATCAACGTCGCCAGCAACCTGGTCGGCCTCGCCATCGAGCTGCCCGCGCCGCTCGCCAAGGCAGCGGCGACGCCGCTGGCGCTGCGCTTTCGAACCGCGCCCGAGGACGGCACGACGGTGCCGGCCGACAGCGAAGCGGTCTTCCGCGAGGCCCTGCAGGTCGACGTCGGCGGTGGCATTCAGGCGCACTTCGTCCGCGAGGTGAGCGGCGACACCGCACGCGTCGTTCGCGGCGCGATCCGGATCGGCGAGGCGCGTTCGACGACCGGTGACCGGTCGGTCGAGCCGACGCCGCTCGACCCGATCGAAGCGCTGCTGCTTCCGGCCACGGGCGTCGCCGCGAACGTGATCCTGAAGCGGCTCGACGTCGAGGCGTGGCAGGCGGCGCTCGCCCGCGTGCAAGGCGACGGGGCGGCGCGCTCAAGCGCCGGCGGCGCCGCGCCGCTGGTGTTCGACGCCTCGGGCGGTACCGCCTACGTTCCCGACACGATCGCGTTGCGCGTCGGCGAGCTTCTCGTCGGCTCGCGTCGGCTGGGCAACGTCACCGCCGGCCTGTCGCAGCAGGCGGAGCTGTGGCGCGCCAACGTCAGCGCCGACGAGCTCGAAGGCTATCTCGAATACCGGCCGGCGCGGCGCGGCGCTGCCGGCGCGGGCCGCGTGTTCGGACGGCTCGCGCGCTTGAGCCTGCCCAAGGGCGAAGTCGAGCGCGTCGAGAGCCTGCTCGATGCCCAGCCGGCGACGATCCCCGCGCTCGACATCGTCGTCGACGACTTCGAGCTGCGCGGCCGCCGCCTCGGTCGTCTCGAGATCGAGGCGACCAACCGCGGCGCCGGCAACCGCGACGGCACGCGCGAGTGGCAGCTCGGCAAGCTCAACCTGACGATGCCTGAAGCGCAGCTCACCGCGACCGGCACCTGGGGCGACGGCGCGGCGGGCACCGGGCCGGCGCGGCGCGCGGCGATGAACTTCACGCTCGCGCTCGGCGACAGTGGCGCATTGCTCGAGCGGCTCGGCATGGGCAGGGTCGTCCGCGGCGGCAAGGGCTCGCTCACCGGCGAGGTCTCGTGGCCGGGATCGCCGTTCTCGCCCGACTACGCGAAGATGACCGGCCAGGTGAAGGTCGCGATCGACTCCGGCCAGTTCCTGAAGGCCGGCCCGGGCGCGGCGCGCCTGCTCAGCGTCCTCAGCCTGCAGTCGCTGCCGCGCCGGCTGCTGTTCGACTTCCGCGATCTGTTCGCCGAAGGCTTCGCCTTCGACAACGTCGTCGGCGATGTCAAGATCGGCCAGGGCCAGGCGGCGACGAACAACCTGCGCATGCGCGGGACGGCGGCCGCGGTGCTGATGGAAGGCAGCGCCGACCTCGAGCGCGAGACCGAGGATCTGCGTGTCGTCGTTGTCCCGGAAATCAACGCCGGCACCGCGTCGCTCGCCTATGCGGTGATCAATCCGGCGATCGGCCTGGGCACGTTCCTGGCGCAATATTTCCTCAGGAAGCCCCTGATGGCGGCGAGCACGCGCGAGTTCCGCGTCACCGGCCCGTGGAACGATCCCAAGGTCGAGCGGGTCGAACGCAGTCTGTTCGGCGAGACGGCGGCCGATTCGACGCCGGTCGCGGAGCCGCCGCCCGCGGTCACGCGTTGAAGGAGCATTCCGCCAGATGAAGATCGCCGCCGTGCAGATGGTCTCGACGCCTCGCGTCGACGAGAACCTCGAGACCGCGCGCCGCCTGGTCGCTGGCGCCGCTGCCGACGGCGCGTCGCTGGTCGTCCTGCCCGAGTACTTCTGTTTCATGGGCAAGAGCGATCGCGACAAGCTGCAGGTCGCCGAGACGCCCGGCGAAGGCCCGATCCAGCGCATGCTCGCCGCGAGCGCGCGCGAGAACGGCGTCTGGCTGATCGGGGGCACGCTGCCGCTTCGCCGGGACGGCGCTTCGGCCGACGGCGGCGCCGACCGCGTCATGAACGCCAACCTGGTCTTCTCGCCGCGTGGCGAGCAGGCGGCGCGCTACGACAAGATGCACTTGTTCGCCTACGACAACGGCCGCGAGCGCTATGACGAGTCGCGCACGCTGCGGGCCGGCCGCACGCCGGTCGCACTCGATGCCGATGGCTATCGCGTCGGCCTGAGCGTCTGCTACGACCTGCGCTTTCCCGAGCTCTACCGCGCCCTCGCCAGGCCGCCGTGCGACCTGATCTCGGTGCCGTCGGCGTTCACGCACACGACCGGCGCCGCGCACTGGGAAGTGCTGCTGCGGGCGCGCGCGATCGAGAACCAGTGCTACGTCGTTGCCGCGGCGCAAGGCGGCACGCACGAGAACGGCCGGCGCACCTTCGGCCACAGCCTGGTCGTCGATCCCTGGGGCGACGTCGTCGCCTGTCGCAGCGAAGACGGCGAGGGCGTCGTCCTCGCCGCGGTCAGCCGCGAGCGCATCGCCGACGTGCGCCGCCAGCTTCCCGCGCTCGAGCACCGTCTCGACTTCTGATGGCGCGCGCGGTCGCGGCGACGTGATGACGCAGTCGCTCGGCCTCGTCGGCAAGATCGTCCGCGTCGACTGCCGCTGAGCGCGGCGGCGGTGCGCCTCGCGCTACCGCGCGGCGCGCGTGCGGCGACTCGCGGCAGCAGCGCTGTCGAGTCCCCCGTTGGCGGGTCCGCGCGGCCTAGACCCGCTGCTAGAGTGCGCCGCAACATGACAAGGGAGAAGGCGACATGGTCCTGGTGATCGCGATCGTCTTGGCGGCGTTGTTCGGTGGGAGCGTGAGCGGCGAGGGGGGCGCGCTCGCGGGCGCGCTGTTCGGCTGGCTGATCGTCCGCTCGGTGCGTCAGCAGCGCGAGATCGAAGCGTTGCGCAAGCGCGCCGACGCGCCGGTCGAAGCCGCGGCACGTCGCGAAGTGCGCGCGGAACCGGCGACGAGCGAGCGCGTTGCCGTCACGCCGGCTGCATCGCCGGCCGGAGTGCCAGCCGCATCGCCGGTCGCGGCGGCGCCGACGGCGGCCTCAGTGATGGAGCCGGTGGTCATGCCCGCCGCGATGGCCGCAACGCCGCCAGCGGTCGCCGCCGGGATCGCGGGCAACCGCGTCGCCGCACCGCCGCGGCGCGACGTTCTCGAGCCGATCCGGCGCTGGCTGTTCGGCGGCAACACCATCGTCAAGGCCGGCATCGGCATCCTCTTCGTCGGCCTCGCCTTCCTCGCCAAGTACGCGAGCGAGCACGCCCACTTGCCGATCGAATACCGCCTCGGCGCGATCGGTCTCGCCGCGATCGTCCTGCTCGGCTTCGGCTGGCGCCTGCGCTTGTCGCGCCCCGACTACGCGCAGGTGCTGCAGGGCGGCGCGGTGGCGGTGCTCTACCTGACGCTGTTCGCCGCGTTCCGGTTCTACGGGGTCATCGATGCCATGCCGGCATTCGTGCTGATGGTCGCCGTCGCCGCCCTCGCCGCCGCGTTGGCGGTGCTGCAGGACGCCCGCTCGCTCGCGATCATCGGCGCGCTGGGCGGCTTCGCGACGCCGCTGATCGTCTCGACCGGCTCCGACAACTACGTCGCCCTGTTCACCTACTACTTCGTGCTCGACCTCGGCATCGCCGCGGTGGCGTGGTCGAAGACCTGGAGGCCGCTCAACCTGATCGGCTTCATCGCCGCCTTCGTCGTCGCCACCGCCTGGGGCGTGCTCAAGTACCGGCCCGAGGACTACGCCACCAGCCAGGCGTTCCTGATCGCGTTCTTCCTGCTCTTCGTCGTCATCCTCGTCCTGCCGGCTCGCCGCCTGGTGGGCACTGCGCCGGTCGCCGGCACCGCGCCTGCGCCGCACCGCGACGCATGGGTCAACAGCAGCCTCCTCTTCGGCCTGCCGACGATCGCCTTCGCGCTCGAGTACGGGCTCGTCCGCGACATGCCGTACGGTGCCGCGCTCGCCGCGCTGATGCTCGCCGCGTTCTACGTGGCGCTCGCGAGCTGGATGAAGCGGCGGCCCGAGCTCGGCATCACCTTCGACGCGACGCTCGCGATCGCGACGATCTTCCTCACCCTCGTCGTTCCGTTCGCGCTCGACGCCCGCAGCACCGCCGGCGCTTGGACGCTCGAGGGCGCCGGACTGATCTGGATCGGCTTTCGCCAGCAGCGCGGCCTGCCGCGCCTGTTCGGCTACCTGCTGCTCGGCTGCGCCGGCCTGGCGATGTTGTTCAGCCATCAACGGCATGGCACGCCGACGCTGATCCTCAACGCCTATCTCTTCAACGGGTTGATGGCCGCGGGAGCGTCGCTCGCCGGCGCCTTCTTCGTCCGCCGCGGCGGCCGCGCCGGCACCCTCAAGCGGGGCGAGGAAGCGTGCGAGACGCTGCTGATTATGGCGGCGACGGTCTGGTTCGTGGTCACGGCGACGATCGAGATCGAGGCCTTCGTGCCGATGCGCCTCGCCCTGGCCGCCGCCTTGGCCGCCGCCAGCGCGGTCGCGGTGCTGTACGCGGCGCTCGCACGCCGCCTCGACTGGCCGGGGATCGCCTGGGCGGCGCTCCTGCACGCGCCCATCGTCTTCGTCACCGCCGCGATCGACGCCGTCCTGCTCGCCGATCCGTTCGCGGCGGGAGGCTGGTGGGCCTGGCCCATCGCGTTCGCCGCGCACGCGCTCGTGCTGCGATGGACCGTGCCGTTCTGGCCGAAAGCGACGGCATATGCCGTGCACGCGCTCGGCGCGATCACGCTCGCGCTTGTCGGTGCCTTGCTCGGCCGCGCTGCCACTGCGAGCTGGGGCGACTTCGCGAGCGGCTGGAGGTGGCTCGGCTGGCTCGCTGCGCCGGCGGCGATGCTGCTCCTCCTGCCGCAGTCCGCGACGGCGCGGGTCTGGCCGGTGCGTGCGCTGCCCGAGGCGTATCGAACCGGCGCCGCGGCCGTGCTGGCTGCCGGCCTCTGGCTCTGGACGCTCGTCGCCAACGTCGCGTCCAACGGCTCGGCTGCGCCGCTGCCGTACCTGCCGTTCATCAATCCGCTCGACATCGGCATCGGCATCGCCCTAGCGGCGACGCTGCTCTGGCTCCGCCAGCAAGGCGGGGTCGCGCCCTGGTCGCTGGCCATGGCGGCCGGCGCCGGCTTCGTCTGGCTCAACGCGATCCTCGTGCGCAGCTTCCATCACTACGGCGGCGTGCCGTACCACGTCGATGCGTGGATGGCCTCGCTCGCGGTGCAGACCGGCATCACCTTGCTCTGGACGGCGATCGCCTTGGTGGCGATGTGGCTGGCGGCGTCGCGCGAGCAGCGGCTGCCCTGGGTCGCCGGCGCCGTCTTGCTTGCCGCCGTCGTCGTCAAGCTGCTGCTCGTCGACCTGTCGGGGAGCGGCGGCGTGACGCGGATCGTCTCGTTCATCGGTGTCGGCGTGCTGATGCTCGTCATCGGCTACGTGGCGCCGCTGCCTGCCAGGGAGGTTCGCCATGCTGCGGCCTGAACGCCTTCGCGTCGCGCGGCGCGTGCTGCCGTTCGCGGCGCTGCTCGGCGCGGTGATCGCGCACGCCGAACCTGCGCCCTACCGGTTTCAGGCACCTATCGCGATCGAGGCCGCCGCACCCTTCGTGCAGATCGCGTTGCCCGCGGCAGCGTACGGCCGTGTCGAGCAGGACGACCTCCGCGACCTGCGCATCGTCGACGCGCGCGGCGAGCGCGTGCCGTTCGCCGTCCTGCCGCCTCTCGCGACCGTGCAGCTCAACGAGCGGGTGCGCGAAGCGAACCTGTATCCGCTGCCGGCGCGGCCGGCGGCCGACGGCGCGTGGCCGTCGCCGGTCGACGTCGTCGTCGAGGGCGATCGCATCAGCGTGCGCCGCCGCGGCGGTGGCGAGCCGGCCGCCGCCGCAGCGCCGCGCGAGTCGGGCGGCTGGCTGATCGACAGCGGCGAAACCCGGCGCGGCGATCCGCTGCCGAAGAGCCTGCGCCTGCGCTGGTCGGGCCCGGCAGAGTTCACGGTCGCCTACCGCATCGAAACGAGCGACGACCTGCGCCAGTGGCGTGCCGGCGGCAGTGGCCAGGTGATGGCGTTGCAGTCGCCGGCCGGCACGCTCGCGCAGCCGGTGGTCGGGCTCGCCGATTCGCCCGGCCGCTTCGTCCGCCTCGTCTGGGCAGACCCCGCCGCGGCACCGACACTGACCGGTGCCAGCGTGCTCGTGGCCGAGCGGCAGCGCGTCGCCGTTGATTCGACGCGCGAGCTGACCTTCGCGCCGGGTCCCGAGCCGGGCGGCGCGGCGCCCGCCGGTGCGGCGTCCAGACGCGCGCTTCATTTCGATCTCGGCGGCGTGCTGCCGCTGCTCGACGTCGACCTTCGCTTCGACGCCGGAACGCACGTCGCTCCGGTGCGCGTGCAAGGCCGAGTGCGCGCCGACCAGCCTTGGCGCGACGTCGCCGGCGGCGTCTTCTATCGGCTCGAACGCGGCGGCGACGTCGGCAACTCGCCGGCGATCGCATTGCCGGTCGTGGCCCGCTACCTGCGCCTGGTGCCCGACGAGCGCACTGCCTCGCTCGAGGGTTCCGCCGTGCGCCTCGTCGTCAATGCCTCGCTGGCGTCGCTCGTCTTCGCGGCGCAAGGCCAGCCGCCCTTTCGCCTGCTCGCCGGTTCGCGCGATGCGCCGGCCGGCGCGCTGCCCGTCAGCGCGGTCGTGCCCCAGCTCGATAGCGAGCGCCCCCGGTTCGGCCGTGCGACGCTCGGCGCGTTCGCGGTCGACGAAGTCGCCGCGCGCGCAGTCGAGCAGGCGTCGCAGCAGGCGCGTCTCAGGCCCTGGCTGCTCTGGACGGTACTGATCGTCGGCGTCGCCGGACTCGGCGCGATGGTATGGCGCCTGGCGCGCCCGGCGCCCCCGCCGAGCCCGCACCCGGGCCGGCAATCGGGCCCGCCGCCGAGTCCACCCGCCTAGCGCGTCACGCGCCGAGGAATTCGCCGACCGGGTTCAGCTCGTCGACGCGGTCGCAGACCGCCTTGACCACCATCAGGATCGGCGTGCCGAGGATCAGGCCGACGGCGCCCCAGAGCCAGCCGAAGGCGAGCACGCCGACGAACACCGCGAACGGGCTCATCCGGCTGGCACGCCCGGTCCACCAGGGCGTCAGCAGGTTGCCCACGAGGGCGTGGATCGCGAACGAAGCGCCGCCGATGAGCAGGGCCTGGTCGACGCTGTCGAACTGCATGAAGCCGACCAGCGCCGAGCCGACGCCGACCAGCACCGCGCCGATGTAGGGAACGAGGTTGGTGATGCCGGCGGCGACGCCCCAGGTCGCGGCGTTGTTGAGCCCGAGCGCGTAGAACGCCAGGCCGGTGGCGACGCCCACGACGACGCTGGTCGCGAGCTGCACTAGCAGGTAGCGCTGGATCTGCGCGCTCACCTCGTCGAGCGCCTGGACGGTGATCTTTTTCTGGCTCAGGCGCGGCCCTGCCAGCTTGACCATCTTGCGCCGGAAGGTGTTGCCCGAGGCGAGCAGGAACAGCGTCACGAACACGACCACCAGCGTCTGGCCGAGAAAGGCGAACACGCCCAGCGTTCCGCTCCAGAGATGGTCGCGCACGTTGAAGGCGGCGCGCTCGACGACGACGCGCGTCACTCCGCTCGGCGTCGGCGGCGTGGTCGCCGTGGTGGTGGTCGTGGTCGTCGTCGTGCCGGGTCGCTGCCGCACCGACGGCGACGATGCGGCGGCCGACGACGCCTCGGAGGCTGCCTGCTGCGCCGCCTTCTCGAGCTCGTTCGCGGCCTGCTGCACCTTCTCGATCGGCAAGCCGATCGGCTTGGCCTGCCGGCCTTCGAGGCCACGACGAACCTTTTGCGCCACCTGTGGCAAGGTTTCGACCAGCGCCGAAGCATCGTCAGCGAGAGCCCAGCCGCCCCAGCCGATGAGGACGATGATCGCGCTCAGCACGGCGCCCGCGCCGAGCGCGCGCGGCACGCGCCAGCGCTGCAGCGCATCGACCAGGGGCGTGAGGGCATAGCTGAACATGACGCCCATCAGGATCGGCACCAGCACCGCCTTGGCCCAGTGGAGCGCATAGATCGAAGCCAGCACGGCGAGCACGACCAACGCGAGGCTTCGCACGTCGACCGGCATGTGGAGGAGGACGCGCGGCGGATCGTCGGCGCCGGCGGGAGCCGGCCGGGGTGGCGCGGTGTCGTCTTCGGCTGTCGATGCGCTGTCGCTCATGGTCCCGTGGACAGCACACGTCGTGCCGAATGCTGCGAAGCGTCGATCGTAAGCGGCCTCCTATTCATCATCGCGCGGCGTCGGCCGGCAACGTGATGTAGTGCCGCGCCAGCTCTGGCGGCAGCGGCGAGTCGAGCAGACCACAGGCCAGCCGCAAGGCATCGGCGGAGAGATCGGCGAGGCGCCGCCCTCGGCTGCGGCTGATCGCAGCCGTCACCCAGTTGCGCACGATCACCGGCCGCTGCATCCAGGAGAGCGTCTGCATCCGGGTCAGCGCCTCGACCATGGCCTCGGCGTTCGGCGGTCGGCACTCCGGGATCTCGGCGAACGGCAGCCAGGTCGCCATGACGATGTCGTACCAGGGCCTTCCCTCGGCGGCGTCGACCGCTGCGCCCGGAACCATTCGCGACAGGAACGCGGTGCAGGCGGCGACGCACAGCACGTCCGACTCGAGCCACGCGGCGTCCTCGAGGTGCGCGTCGGGTCGTGCGGCGAGCGGCGCCACTTCGCCGAGGCCGCGCCGCATCGCCAGCCAATGCAGGCGATCGAGCGGCCGGGCGATGCCGCGCGCACCCATCAGGCGCCGGGTCGCCTGCAACAGCTCCTGGCGCGCCGCCAGCGGCTGGCTCGCCATGCGCGTCAGCAGCAGCTCGAACCAAGGCAGGCGCGCCGCGCCCGACAAACTCGCCGCATGAACGCGGAGCGAGTCGGCGCCGGGCGCGGCCGCGCTCTCGGTTCGCCAGGCGCGCAGCGCACGTCTGCTGCCGGGCGGCATCAACAAGGCGAGCAGCGTCGCCTGCAGCTCGCCGGCGCCGTGCACGCGCGCGAGCCGATCGGCGGCATCGCGCTCGCGCTCGGGCGACGCCGCCGAGGGCGCGGCGGCCCGCTTCGGTTCGGGCGCGGGGTTGCCGGCGTGGGGGGGAGCGTCGTCCATCGGAGTCGTCGACGATCGCGGCGTCAAAACGCGGCCGCTGCGCGGAAGTTGAAGAGCCGGGCGACGAGAACGGTCGGGAACTGGCGCACCGCCTCGTTGTAGTCAGCGACCGCGGCGTTGAACTCCGCGCGTGCGAACCCCAGCGCGGTGTCGCTCGTTGCCAGGCGTGCATTGAGACCGGGCAGGTCGGTGCCGACGACCGTCTGCACCGGCAGCCGCGACCGCGCATCGGCGAGGATGTCCTCGGCCACGCGCAGGCTGGTGACCGCATTCGCAGCGCCCGGGCGGGCGCGGGCGTGCTCGCGCGCCGCGTCGGCCTGGCGGCAGGCGGCGCGCAGCGCGTCGAGGCGAGGCGCGGCGGCCGCGAGCGCGGTCGAGAGGAGCTCGAGCTGGCCTTCGAGCAGGGTGTGGCGCTGCCGATAGTGCTCGTCGACGGCGCCGAAGCGGGCGACCAGATTGCTGCGCAAACGCATCAGGCGGTTGTACGCGCCGACGATCCAGAAGACGACGACGGCGGCGATCGCGGTGACGGTGCCCTGCGTGGTCGTCATCGCGTCGAGGGATGCACCGGCGCTAGCTCGCGAGCCAGCTCTGGTACCCCTTGCTGCGCAGGTCGCACGACGGGCACATGCCACAGCCGTAGCCCCATTCGTGGCGTTGCTCGCGCTCGCCGAGATAGCACGAATGCGTGTGCTCGACGACGAGGCCGATCAGCGGCTCGCCGCCGAGCTTTTCGGTCAGCGCCCAGGTCTCGCCCTTGTCGAGCCACATCAGCGGCGTGTCGATCATCACGCCCCGGTCCATGCCGAGGCTGAGCGCGACCTGGAGCGACTTGAGGGCGTTGTCGCGGCAGTCGGGATAGGCCGAGAAGTCGGTTTCGCACATGCCGCCGACGAGCACCGAGAGGCCGCGCCGGTCGGCGACGGTCGCGGCGAACGTGAAGTAGAGGAGGTTGCGGCCGGGCACGAAGCTGTTGGCGAGGCCGCCGGCATTCATCTCGTTCTCGCGCGCCGCGGTCGGCGTCGTGGTGCCGATCTGGTCGAGCAAGGACAGGTCGAGGACGTGATCGTCGCCGAGCCGGGGCGCCCAGCGCGCGAACTGCCGGCGCAACTGCGCGCGCACTGCGAGCCGGCCTTCGCGCTCTGCCGGCCGGTTCTCGCCGTGGACGAATCCGATCGTCTCGACGTGGGCGTAGCGCTCGAGCGCGTAGGCGAGGCAGACGGTCGAATCCTGGCCGCCCGAGAAGAGGACGAGGGCGTGGCGGGTGTCGCTAGCCACGCAGCTCCCCCTGGCCGAGGACGATCCACTTGAGCGAGGTCAGGCCTTCCAGGCCGACCGGGCCGCGCGCGTGCAGCTTGTCGGTCGAGATGCCGATTTCCGCGCCGAGGCCGTACTCGAAGCCGTCGGCGAAGCGCGTCGAGGCATTGACCATCACGCTCGCCGAATCGACCTCGCGCAGGAAGCGCATCGCGTTCGGATGCGAATCGGTGACGATGGCGTCGGTGTGGTGCGAGCCGTAGCGGTCGATGTGGGCGAGCGCCGCGTCGAAGCTGTCGACGACCTTGATGCTGATGATCGGCGCCAGGTACTCCTCGCTCCAGTCGGCCTCGCTCGCGGCGACGAGCATGGCACCGGCGACGCCGGCGAGCGCGGCCTCGGCGGCAGCGTCGACGCGCATCTCGACGCCCTTGGTCGCGAACACCGCGCCGATCATCGGCAGGAAGCGCGCCGCCACCGCCGCGTGGACGACGAGGGACTCGGCGGCGTTGCAGGGGCTCACCTTCTGCGTCTTGGCGTTGTCGACGACTGCCAGCGCCATGGCGAGGTCGGCCTCGGCGTCGACGTAGACGTGGCAGTTGCCGTCGAGATGCTTCAGCACCGGCACGGTGGCCTCGCGCGCGATCCGCTCGATCAGGCCCTTGCCGCCGCGCGGGATGACGAGATCGACCGACTCGGGCGACGCGATCAGGTGGCCGACGGCGGCGCGATCGCTGGTCTGCACGAGCTGGACCGCGTCGGGCGGCAGGCCGGCCTCGGCGAGCGCGGCTTGCACGACCTTGCCGAGGGCGACGTTGGTGGCCAGCGCTTCCGAGCCGCCGCGCAGGATGCAGGCGTTGCCGCTCTTGATCGCCAGCGATGCCGCCTCGATCGTCACGTTCGGCCGGCTCTCGTAGACCATCGCGAAGACGCCGATCGGCACGCGCATGCGGCCGACGCGAATGCCGCTCGGCTGCTGGCGCAGCTCGATCACGTCGCCGATCGGATCGGCCATCGCCGCGATCTGCTCGCAGCCGCGGGCGACCGTTTCGAGCGCCATGCGATCGAGCTCGAGCCGGTCGACCAGCGGCGCGGCGAGCCCGGCGGCCTTTGCCGCCGCAACGTCTCCGGCATTGATCTCGCGCAACGACGCTTCGCTCTCGCGCAGGCGCCGCGCCAGCGCCAGCAGCGCGGCGTTGCGCGCCGCCACCGGCGACGCGGCGAGGGAACGGCTCGCCGCGCGCGCCAGCATGCCCATGTGCGCGACGGTCGCCTGCAGGTCGGCCGAGGTCATGGCCGGCATTGTTTCAGAGTCGTCCGGTGCCGGCCGCGACCGAATTGGCATTCGCGACGACGTCCCGTCGACGGGACGACCGGTTCAGCCGATCTCGGCCTGGCGGATGCACGCCGCCGCGTGCGCCGCGCCGGCCGGCTCGAGCGGCGGCACGACTTCGGCACAGCGGGCAATGGCGTACGGGCAGCGCGTGCGAAAGACACAGCCCGAGGGCGGCGCGAGCGGCGACGGCAGCTCGCCCGACAGCGCGCTCTTCGCGGCGCGCGCCAGCGCCGCCTCGCCGCGTGCGGCGTTGTCGACGCGCGGCGTGCTGGCGAGAAGCGCCCGCGTGTACGGATGGCGCGGCGCGGCGAACAGCTCGGCCTTGGGCGCGCGCTCCATCACCCGGCCGAGGTACATGACGACCACCTCGTCGGCGATCAGTTCGACGACGGCCAGGTTGTGCGAGATGAAGACGTAGGCGACGCCGGTCGACTCCTGCAGGTCCATCAGCAGGTTCAGGACCTGCGCCTGGATCGAGACGTCGAGCGCAGACACCGGCTCGTCGGCGACGACCAGGCGCGGTTCGAGCATCAGCGCGCGCGCGATCGCGACGCGCTGGCGCTGGCCGCCCGAAAACATGTGCGGATAGCGCCGGTAGTGCTCGGGCGAGAGGCCGACGCGCGCCAACATCGCCCGGCCGCGCGCTTCGCGCTCCGGGCCGCCCAGGGCGGTGTTGATGGCGAGCGGCTCTTCGAGCGCGAGACCGATCTTCTTCCTCGGGTTGAGGCTCGCGAACGGGTTCTGGAACACCATCTGCACGCTCGTGCGCAGCGTGCGACGGGTTGCGGCGTCGGCGCTCGTCGTCTCGACGCCGCCGATGACGACGCTGCCGGAGGTCGGCGTCTCGAGCATCGCGATCTGCCGCGCCAGCGTGCTCTTGCCACAGCCCGATTCGCCGACGACGGCGAGCGTGCGGCCCGGCGCCAGCGACAGCGTGACGTCTTCGAGCGCGCGCACGCGGCCGGCGGCGGCAAGCAAGCCGCTCGACACCGAGTAGTGCTTGGTGAGCGCGCGGGTTTCGAGCACCGGCGTCGCCGTCGCGGGCATCGGGCTCATGCGCGCGGCTCCGCGCCGATCGGGAAGTAGCAGCGCGCCAGGCTGGCGCCGACCTCGAACAGCGGCGGACGGGTCTCGCGGCAGCGCTCGCGCACGTAGGGGCAGCGCGGCGAGAGCAGACAGCCGGCGGGGCGGTCGAACGCGCCGGGAACGACGCCGGGCAGCGAGGCGAGCCGGCGCCGCCCGGCGTTGCGCTCGGGCAGCGAGGCGAGCAGCGCCTCGGTGTACGGATGGCGCGGCCGGACGAACAGCTCGGCGGCAGCGGCGCTCTCGACGATCTCGCCGGCGTACATCACGAGGACGCGTTGCGCCACCTCGGCGACGACGCCGAGGTCGTGGGTGATGAGGACGAGCGCCATGCCGCGCTCGCGCTGCAGGCGCAGGAGCAGGGCGAGCATCTGCGCCTGCACGGTGACGTCGAGAGCGGTCGTCGGCTCGTCCGCGATTAGGAGCCGCGGGTTGCAGGCGATCGCCATCGCGAGCATGACGCGCTGGCTCATCCCGCCCGAAAGCTGGTGCGAAAAGGCGTCGAGGCGGCGCTCCGGGTCGGGGATCTCGACGTCCTTCAGCAGCTGCAACGCGCGCGCGCGGCGCGCCTTGCGCGATCCGCCTTCGTGCAGCGCGATCGTCTCCATCAGCTGGAAGGCGACCGTGAACGACGGGTTCAGGCTGGAGCTCGGATCCTGGAAGATCATCGCGATCTCGCTGCCGAGGAGCGCGCGGCGCTCGCGCCCCGCCATCGCCTGCAGGTCGCGGCCGGCGAAGGCCATTCGCTCGGCACGAACGCGGCCGGGCTCGTCGACGAGGCCGAGAACGGCGAGCGCGGTCACGCTTTTCCCCGAGCCCGATTCGCCGACGATGCCGACCACCTCGCCGGCGTCGACTGAGAAGCTCACGTTGTCGACCGCGACCAGCGCTGCGTCGCCGACCGGAAAGTCGATCGTCAGGGCCCGAACCTCCAGAAGCGGCGAACCCGTCTTCACGTCAACGACCTCGCGCACGCCAAGCGACCGCAACGCGGCCGGCCCTTCCCTCTCGGAGGGAAGGGAGCGAAGCTGGGAAGGGAGCAATCCTGCAAGGCAGAGCCGAAGCTGAAGAGATAGGCATGCCTATCTCTTCAGCTTCGGATCGAGGGCGTCGCGCAGCCCGTCGCCGGTGAGGTTGAATGCGAGCACCGTGACCAGGATGGCGAGGCCGGG
>JBDSLQ010000392.1:0-10023 GCA_039916285.1 Caldimonas sp. | reverse complement strand
GGCGGTGGTGGTGGCGG
The DNA here is from genome assembly GCA_039916285.1 of Caldimonas sp. Lineage (GTDB taxonomy): Bacteria > Pseudomonadota > Gammaproteobacteria > Burkholderiales > Burkholderiaceae_C > Schlegelella_A. The sequence continues at coordinate 10,006 of JBDSLQ010000392.1, read as the reverse complement.
CGGCGATGGTGATGGTGATGGCGATGGCGATGGCGATGGCGATGGCGATGGCGATGGCGATGGCGATGGCGATGGCGATGGCGATGGCGATGGCGATGGCGAAAAGACCGGCTCGCGCCGAGCCTCTTCCCGCGTCGGCGCGAAGGCGATGCCGGCCTCTTGAGCCTCGGGTTCGGCGCGTGGCCCGGCGTCGACGGGGCGGGTCGGGTGGTCCGCGATCCGCGTCGGCGGCGCTGGCTCGGCGTCGAGCGGGAGCTCGCGTTCCGGGTCGAAGGTGCAACCCGCCTGCAGCGCGGCCTGCAGATCGGGATCGCGCAGGCGGAGCGTCGCCAGCGCGATCAGCTGATGGTGCGGCCACTGCGTCGGCAACGATGCGCCGTGGACGTCCAGCAGCTGCTGGACAAACTCGGTCGCCTGGGCGTGGCCCTCGCTCGTCCAGCCCGAGCCCGGTGCGTCGTCGATCTCGGGCAGGTAGCGCCAGAGCATCGCGGCGAGGCTGAAGAAGTCGCAGCGCCAGTCGAGTGCGCGCGTCGCCGCCAGGCTGCCGCGCCGGCCTTCCTCGAGGGCGTGCAGGAGGCGCGGCGACTGGTAGTCGTAGCTCGGGTTCCTGAGCAGCGGCAACGGGCCCGGCACGTCGATCCCGGACACCAGCGAGAAGGCGACGTCGATCAGGGCCAGCGCCTTGACGCGTGGTGCCAGCGGCTGTCCCGGCAGCGGCCGGCCGGCGCCTGCCGGCGCCCACGGGATGCAGACGTTGTCCGGCTTCAGGTCGAGGTGGACGAAGCCGAGCGCATGCAAGGCGTCGAGCGCGACCATGCACTGGCGCGACAGCGCCCACCAGTTGGCGCAGTCGTCGAAGACGTTGCGCAGGATCGTCTGGCCGCGCCTGAGCGGCACCAGCGTCGCCCATTGATCGAGCGTCGCTCCGGCGTCGCGTGTCTGCAGCGTGGGGTTGCCGCCGCCTTCGGCCGCGGTGAAGTCGAGCGCCTTGGCCACCGGCGCGCCTGCCAGGCGGCCAAGCCGGACGAGGACGCGCCACTCGCGTTCGGTCCAGGGCCGGAAGTCGACGTCCGGCGTGCACAGGAAGCGCTTGGTGTAGCGCCGCTCCTCGCCCGATCGCGCCACCTCGCGGAAGACCTCGACGTGGCGGCCGGTCGGGATCTGGATCCGGCTCTTGCCGAAGACGCGTTCCACGTCCGCAGGGGTCATCGACATCTCGCTCGGGCCATCGAAGCTGCCTCGCGCCTCGAGGGACGCGAGCGGAAAGCGCCCAACGGCGCGTCGGCGGCGAGCATACGACGTTGCCGTGCCGCCCCCGCGCCAGGGGCTGCCGGGGGGCGCTGGGACGGCGGCGTGCGGGGGCGGGCCGGCCGCCCCGGCCGCTAGCTTTGGTCGCGCCCGGCGACGGGTTGGACGGCGCGCAGCGTCTTGATCGATGAAGATTTCGTGACAAGCGCAGAGTCGGGCCGCGCGATCGGCCGCGCGCTCTCGTAGGCGCGAGCGGCGCGCAGGACGAGAGCGTCGCCGAACATCGGCCCGACCAGCTGCAGTCCGATCGGCAAACCGTCCTTCGTCAGCCCACACGGGATGGAGCATGCCGGTTGCTGGCTCAGGTTGAACGGATAGCTGAACGGCGTCCAGCCGAGCATCGCCGCCGGCTCCATCGCGCTGTGGCCGGCCGGCCGGGCATCGAAGGCCGGCACCGCGACCGTGGGCGTGACGAGCAGGTCGAAGCGCTGCATGAACTGGCGCAGGTGCGAGCCGAGCGCGCCGCGCCGCAGCGCCAGCCGTTGCAGGTCGAGCGCGCTGTAGACCGCGCCGAGCTCGGCCTCGGCGCGAAAATCCGGATCGGTGACCGCCTGCTGCGCAGGCGTGAGCCCGCTCCAGATCGCGTGCGCGCCGGCGAACCACAGCCCGGTCGTGATCTCGAGCGGATCGTCGATGCCGGGATCGACCGCCTCGACGTGGGCGCCGAGCGCCTGCAGCTGAAGGGCCGCGGCGGCGACGGCGGCGGCGATCTCCGGATCGACGGTGGCGTAGCCCAGCGTCGCCGAAAAGGCGACGCGCAGGCCGCGGATGCCGTCGTCGAGGCCGACCGTGTAGTCGATCGGCTCGTACGGCAGCGACGTCCAGTCGCGCGCGTCGGGGCGCTTCAGCACGTTCATCATCAGCGCCGCGTCGGCGACGCTCATCGTGTGCGGGCCGAGATGGGCGACGGTTCCCATCGGCGAGAGCGGGTAGGCAGGAACGCGGCCGAAGCTCGGCTTCAGCCCGAAGTTGCCGCAGAACGCGGCCGGAATGCGGACGCTGCCGGCGCCGTCGGTGCCGACCGAGAGCGGCCCCATGCCGGCGGCGACCGCGGCCGCCGTGCCGCCCGACGAGCCGCCTGGCGTCTTGGCCGGGTTCCAGGGGTTGCGGGTGATGCCGGTGAGCGGCGAGTTGGTCTCGCCCTTGCAACCGAACTCGGGCGTCGCGGTCTTGCCGAGGATGACCGCGCCCGCCTCGCGCAGGCGCGCGGTGGCCGGCGCGTCGACGTCCCACGGCCCGGCCGCATCGACCGTGCGCGAGCCGCGCATGGTCGGCCAGCCCTTGGCGAGGATGAGGTCCTTCACCGACACCGGCACGCCGTCGAGCTCGCCGCAGGGCGCGCCCTTCTGCCACCGCGCCTCGCTCGCGCGCGCGCTGGCGAGCGCCTCGTCCGGAGCGAGGTGGCAGAACGCGTTCAGGACCGGATTCAGGCGCTCGATGCGATCGAGCACGGCGCGCGTCGCTTCCACCGGCGATGCGGCACCGGAGCGGTAGAGGGCGAGCAGCATCAGCGCGCTGCAGTCGGCGAGATCGAAGGCGTCGGCCATGTTTTCTCCTGGTTCATGCGGAGGCGCCGAGCAGCGCCGCGAACGCGGCGTCGGTCTGGGCACCGTTGCCGCCCTTGACTTCCATCATTCGCATCGGCGCGTGACCGGGCGGCGCGAGCTGGCCGAGCAAGGCGCGGTCGGTGCTGGCGTCGACGACCAGCACGACCCGGCCCGGATCGAGGCGCGTCGCCAGCTCCTTCAACTCGAACTCGCAGCCGCGCCGCTGGGCGGTGAAGCCGCGCAGGTCCATCACGACCGCGTCGGCGCGTTCTATCAGCGCGACCACGGTCGCCTGCCAGGTGTCTTCGTGGCAGCAGAACTCGTTGATGCGAAAGCGGCCGTCGTCGTCGGCCGCGAGGTCCATCGTCGCCAGCCGCCGCGTCAGGTCGTCCTGCGACGTGACGAAGCCGGCGGCGACGTTGCCGCTCATGAAGCGCAGCATGTCGCCGGGGTCGACGGTGCCGGCGACCACGTCGGGCGCGGCGATCATCGTCACCGGCCCGAAGCGCTGCCAGCGCGACGCGATGCGCTCGAATAGCGCCTCGGTGCGCCGGGTGTCGCCGAAGACGCGCAGCAGCAGCAGCGTTCTCGGCGGCGGCCGCGCCGCGCCGCGTTGCGCCCGGCGCAGCGCCTGGCCGAGCAGGACAGGGAACATCAGGTAGGCGAGGACGCCGATGCCGGCGATCTGCAGCATCGGCACGGTTTGGGGATGGCTGCTCACGAGCGTGATCCCGTGGCTGGCGACGAACAGCAGCCACCAGCTGTGGGCGAGCAGCTGCGCATCGGAGAAGCGCTTGGCCTCGTAGGCGCGGGCGAGCGCCTTGAGCCGCCACCACGCGAGCAGGCCGACCGGCAGGGCGAGGACGACGAGGCCGGCGTCGATGCCCGCGCCGCCGAGAACCCAGTCGGTGCTCCAGCGCATGCCGGCCAGCCACTGCGTGGCGCGAACGCCGAGCAGTGGCGCGAGCGCGAAGACGAGGAGGGCCGCGAAGGCCAGTGGCGCGACGCCGCGGACGCGCCGCGTGCCGATCGCCAGGCCGAGCAGGATCGGCAGCCAGAGCGTCGTCGCCGCGAGCTGGAAGAAGACGACGAAGTTGAACGCCTGGTCGAGCGAAGGCGCCTTGCCGTAGAACGGCCGCTGCAGCATCGACACGACGACCGTCGCGGCGGCGAGGCCGCACAAGGTGAGCAGTCCGAGACGGACGGCGCGCCAGAATGGCGTCGCCGTCAGGAGGGCGTAGATCGGCACCGCGACGCTGCTCGTCACCGCCGCTTCGAGGAACAGGTGCGAGGGCATCAACGGCAGGTCGCTGAACGCGAGGTGCTGGGCGGCGAGCACGAGCGAAGGAACGAACACGGCGACCAGCGTGGCGACGAGGATGCGCAGGCGCAGCCGCCTTTCCCAGGCGAGCGCCGCGTCGACGGTGAACGCTGCCTTCGCCGGCCGCGCCCGTGCACGCGGCGCCGGCAGCGGCAGCGGCGCGCCGTGATGGTGCTGCATGCCGGCGAGCACGGCGCGCCGATAACGCCAGAGCACCAGCGGCGCGACGATCAGCGTCATCAGGATGACGTTCATGAAGTGGAACAGAAGCTCGCCGCCCAGCATGTGATCCACTCCCGCCGCCCGTGGCTACGATAGCGCGGAAGCCTGCCGATGAGTGCCCCGTCCCCTCGCTGGAGTGAAAGCTGGCGCGTCCTTGCCTATGCAGCCGTGCTCGCGCTGGCATTCATCGCCCTGCAGCGGATCGAGCTGGCACTGTTTGCCGCGTTCGGTACCGAGGCGGTGCTGGAAGGGATCGGCGCAGGACCCGAACGCGACGACGCGCGCCTCGCCGCCGAGGCGGCGCAGCTGGTGGCGCGAGCGAGCGCGACACAGGCACCGCTTCCCGGCGGGCATCGCCGGGCGACTTTTCGCCTCGGCTACGAGATCGGCTATGCGAGCGAGCTGATCGGCTCGTACACGACGTCCGACGCGGCGGTGCGGGCACAGGCCGACAAGATCGGCGCGGCGCACGTCGCGATCGCGCAGGCGCAAGCGCGGACGCTCGGCATCGGCGAGGTGTCGGCCCTGCCGATGCGCAGCGCCGCCGAGTTCTTCGCCCTCGCCGAGCGGCTCGAGCGCGACGAGAACGGCCTCGCCGCTCGCCTCTATGCGCGTCTGACGCCGTTGCACCGCCCTCTGTACCTGCTCGGCGCGCACGTCGGCGCCGAATCCGCCAAGGTCGAGACCAGCGGTGGCGAGTTCGCGCTCGCGCCCGCGACCCTGATCCGGCGCCACGCGACGCTCGCCGGCATCGCCCCCGCGCTCTGGAAACCGCTCGCCGCCGATGCCCGCGGCGAGACGCCGGCGCAGGTGCTCGCCCGCTACCGCAGCGCCTTGAACGCGCTCGACGCCGACCTCGCCAGACGCGATGCGATCGACGCCGCCCCGACCTCTTCCACTGCTGCTGCCGAGCCGCCACGATGAACAACCCGAACTGCCGCCGGTCTCTCCTCGCCGCCAGCGCCGCATCGCTGCTCCTCGCCGCCGCCGGTTGCGCGATGCGACCCGGCCGACCGGCGGCGGCCGCCGCGATCGCACCGACGGGCCGGCTGCGGGCGTCGATCAACCTCGGCAACGCGGTCCTGGCGCGGCGCGACGGCGCGTCCGGCAGCGTCGCCGGCGTCTCCGTCGATCTCGTCAAGGCGCTCGGCGCCGAGCTCGGCGTATCGGTCGACTCCGTCGTCGTCGACGGTGCCGCGCGTTCGGTCGAGAACGTCAAGAGCGGCCAGGCCGACGTCGGCTTCTTCGCGATCGATCCCTTGCGCGGCGAAGACGTCCGCTTCACCGCGCCGTACGTGCTGATCGAGGGCGCCTACCTGGTGCGCAACGATTCGCCGCTGGCCGAGAACGCCCAGGTCGACCGGCCGGGCACGCGAATCGTGGTCGCCCGCGGCAGCGCCTACGACCTCTTTCTCGCCCGCGCCCTGAAGTCGGCCGAGCTGGTCTACGCGCCGACGTCGCCCACCGTCGTCGACGAGTTCCTGGCCCGCCGCGCCGACGTGGCGGCGGGCGTGAAGCAACAGCTCGAGGCCGACGCGGCGCGCGTCGGCGGCGTGCGACTCCTCCCCGGCCGATTCATGGTGATCGAGCAGGCGATGGGGCTGCCCGCCGGCCGCGGCGACGCCGCCGCGCAGGCGCTCGCCGCCTTCGTCGACCGTGCCAAGGCGAGCGGCTTCGTCGCCGCCGCCTGGCGCCACAGCCCCTCGTTGTGGGGGGGTCGAACGGTGCGCATCGGTAAGTCTTTCGTAACCGCGCTGTCCTTAGCCTGATCTCCTGCGTCGACTTCGGCGCGCGGAGACTGACGATGACAGTCCGAAAGAACTTTCCGCGCTGCGCTGGTGCTGCCGATGCGGTCATTGCGCGTTGGCGCAGCGCCGCCTTGGTCGTGCTCGTGTCGGTACTGGCTGTCGCCTGCGGTGGCAGCGACGAAGCGGCCGACGGCAGCGATTCGTTTCGCGAGCCGCCCCGGCTGGCCACGATCGTCGTATCGGCCACCGACGTCAAGGTGACGATCGGCTCGACCCAGACGGTCGCGGCGCAGGGGCGCGACCAGTACGGCGTGGTGATGACGGGGATCGCCTTCTCCTGGGCCTCGTCGAACGAGGCCGTCGCCACCGTGGCCGATGGCGTCGTCACCGCCGTGGCGGCCGGCAGCGTCAGCATCACGGCGTCGAGCGCCGGGGTGACCAGCGACCCGGTCGCACTCAGCGCGGTCGCCGTCGTCCTGGGCACGGTCGCCATCGACAAGGCGTCGTTGTTTTTCACCGGGAGCGGCCAGTCGGCGCGGCTCACGGCGCAGGTCTTCGATGCGCAGGGTCTGCCGGCCCCGGGCACCGTGCGCTGGACGTCGAGCGCGCCGGGGACCGTCTCGGTCGATGCCAACGGCCAGGTGATGGCGCTCGCCATCGGCTCGGCGACGATCGTCGCCGAGTCCGGCGCGGTGCGCTCGCCGCCGACGCTGGCGATCGTCGCCACGCCGCAGGCCGGGGCGCTCCTCGTCACGGACGCGCAGGTCGTCGCGGTCGGACCGATCCTTCGCCCCGTCGCTGGTGCCGCCGGAGGGGTTGGCAGCGAGTACGAGGTCACGCTGGCCGGTGTCGCCGCGCCGGCGCCCGGCACGGTGATGCTGGCTGCGGAGTCGGCCCCGGTCGCCGGCAAGGTCGTGGCGACGAGGCCCGACCCGGCCGGCGTGGTCGTCACGCTGGTGCTGGCGCCGCTGCACCGCCTGTTCTTCGCCTACGACATCCGTCTCGATGTCGACCTCTCGCGCTTCGGCATGGAAGCCGTGCCGCCGCGCACGGCGGCGGCCGCGTTGGCGCCGGTCTGGGGCACCGGGGCCGGGCCCAAGGCCAGGACGCTGGCGACCGCGCGGCCGCTCGACGCGTTCAAGCCGTTCCAGGCCTGGAAGTGCGATGCCAGCATCAAGCCTCAACTCGTGAGCGAGCCCATCGCGCTCTCGCTCGAGAACAACTTGCGCCTCGTGATCGAGGACTCGCCGACGCACAGCAAGCACGCCCTGGAAGGGTCTGCCGAGATCGTGGGCAGCGCCGGCCTCAAACTGAAGGCCGGCTTCAAGGCGAGCGGGCGTTGCGACGCGCAGGGACAGATCAAGATGCCGGTGTTCGGCTGGTTCAGCGTGCTCGCCATGCCCGCGGTTCGCTTCGGCCTCGGCGCCGAGGTGGAAGGCGAGGTCACCCTGGTCGAGAGCGAGCTGAGCATCCAGGGCCGCGTCGGCATCGCGCCCGTGCTCGGTTGGGAATGCGGCGGCGCGTCGCCGGCTTGCCGCGGCTTGAACAGTCTCTCGCCCACGGACAATCTCAAGACCACCTCGAAGATCCCACGCGATGACGACCTGCGGGCCAAGGTCTCGGCCCACTTCTACGTCATCGCCGGGCTCGACGCGGCCATCCTGGGCGGCTTGGGAAACGTCGGCCTGGTCGAGGGCCGGATCGGCCCCAAGCAATCCTTCGACCTCGGTTTCGAGGGCGACCAGGCGACGCGCCCGGACTACGCGAGCAGCTACGAGCTCAAGCTCGAGGGCGTCATCGAGCCCGGGCCGGAGCTCGCCAAGGCGATCGAGAAGGTCATAGACAGCGACTCGACGACGGTCAAGTTGAAGGCCGAGTTCACGAAGGACGTTTCCGAGTCGCCGAAGGGCACGCTCACCGTGAGCGCGGTCAAGGCGCGGCCGGGCGAACCCGTCGACTTCAACGTGCTCCTGGCGCCGGCGTCGTCGCTCGAATACTGGCAGCTCGGCTACAACGTGACGGGGCTGGAGCTCTGGCGGCGGCGCGAAGGGGAAATCGAATTCACGAAGTGGAAGGCGATGGACCAGGACGCCTCCAACCACGCCCGCTACCGCTGGACGCCCGAGCTGGCCGACGCCGGCAAGTACGAGGTCGCGGCCTTCGTCAACACGCAGATCGGCGTGCCCTGGCTCGAGGTGGCGCCGAATTCGGTGCGAGAGGTCGAGGTGAGCTGCTTCGCCGCCGCGGCGCTTGGCGCGCCGAAGAAGCGGCCGGCGGGGGCGAAGGTCGCTCCGCAGGCGACGACCTGCGCCGACACCTGGGCGGGCACCTCGACCTACGTCGCCAAGACGCCGGGCCTGCCGACGGCGAACATCACCGCCGTGGCGACGGTGGAGTTCGTCGTCGATCCGAGCCTGAGCCAGGGCAAGACCGTCTACTACAAGGCGAACGGCGGCAGTTTCACCCTCGCCTTCAACCACCCCGACGCCTGCACCACCAGGCTTTCGCCGAACACCTTCGCCATCGTTTACGACCCGATGGCGCCGTCGCGGCTGGCGCTCATCGATGACGGTTTCAACCCTCCGAGCTACGGTTTCGGCGGCACGCAACTGGTCAACACCACGGCGACCGTGTCGTGTCCCGGCCGTTCCGACACGGTGAGCGAGCTGCGCGGCTTCCTCGTCAACTACGCCTTCGGCACGGGTCCCTACACGCCGGGGCAGGCGACCTTGTCCGGCCGCATCGACGATGCGGCGACGACGTCGATCTGGAGCTTCAGCCGGCCCTGAGCCGGACGCCCCGATGCATCAGGGGCGCCGCGTCAGGCGCGGATCGAAGCGATCGCGCAGCCCGTCGCCGAGCAGGTTGAGGCCGAGCACGGTGAGCGCGATCGCGACGCCGGGATAGACCGCGAGCTGCGGTGCCTGGAACAGGTGCTGCTGCGCTTCGTTGAGCATCCGGCCCCACGACGGTGTCGGCGGCTGGGTGCCGAGGCCGAGGTAGCTGAGCGCCGCCTCGGCGAGGATGGCGAGTGCGAACTGGATCGTTGCCTGCACGATCAGGATCGCCGCGATGTTGGGCAGCACGTGCTCGACCGTGATGCGCCACTCGCCCTTGCCGAGAGCGCGTGCGGCGGTCACGAACTCGCGCGACCGCACGACGAGTGCGCTCGCCCGCGTGATGCGCGCGAACACGGGCACGTTGAAGATGCCGATGGCGACGATCGACGTCACCAGCCCCGGCCCGTAGATCGCGGTGAGCATGATCGCCGAGAGCAGCGCCGGGAAGGCGAAGGTGAAGTCGGCGAGGCGCATGACGACCTCCTCGATCCAGCCGCGCTTGACGGCGGCGAGGAGGCCCAGGGCGACGCCGAAGACGATGCCGATGCCGACCGCGATCAGGCCAACCGCGATCGAGACGCGGCTGCCGACGATGAGCAGCGAGACGATGTCGCGGCCAAGGCTGTCGGTGCCGAGCCAGTGCGATGCGCTCGGGCCCTGCAGCTTGTGCGGGATGTCGAGCTCGGTGGCGGGGTGCGGCGTCCACAAGTACGAGAGCAGCGCCAGGCCGACGACGATCGTCACCAGCAGCGCGCCGACGCGCAGGCTGGCGTGCCGCCAACCCGGACGGCGCGGCGCGACCGCACCCGCCGGAGCGGCCGCGTCGGCGACGGGCCCCGTGCCACTCATGTCGTTCGCGCCCGCGTGCGCAGGCGCGGGTCGATGACGACGTAGAGGACGTCGACGATGAAGTTGATGATCACCACCATCGCCGCGAGCAGCATGACGACGTTGCGGACGACGAGCAGGTCGCGGTTGGCGATCGCCTGGAAGACGAGTCGGCCCAGCCCGGGCAGCGAG